>CALGOY010000132.1 GCA_937960725.1 uncultured Bacillota bacterium | reverse complement strand
GCCGACAACCCTATCTAGAATTCTTCTTGCTTGCTGGGCATCAACCAAATTCATATTGATAGGCCGGGGTTTTTTTACTGCATTTTTAACAGCTTGATCTGTGATTTCATTGAACTCGATGCGACATGGAGTATTTTCATCTATTTCTAGTATCTGAGCCAGATGCCAAGATATAGCTTCGCCCTCCCTGTCAGGGTCAGTGGCTAAAAAAATTTTATCGGATTTTTTAGCCTCTTTTTTTAGTTTATTGATAATTTCACCCTTGCCTCTTATAGTAATATATTTGGGCTCAAAATTGTTTTCTATATCTACCCCCAACTGACTTTTGGGAAGATCCCTTACATGTCCCATCGAAGCTTCTACCTTAAAATCGCCGCCCAAAAACTTCTTGATAGTTTTTGCTTTGGCAGGAGACTCAACTATTACCAGCTTTTGTGCCATTTTATAACCTCCATCGCATAAATCCATATTTAAAAGAATAACTAACTGTTGCGATTTTCCCGCACTATTATTTTTATATATATTTTGTCTGGCATTAACTTTACTATTCCTCTAAATTCTTTATCCAAGCTTAAAGATAAATAATAAAAGTTTAGTATTAGATATATAATAGTGCATATCGCTTTATAATTTTTACTATTCGACGATGCTTTCATAATTCCTTCAAAAAAATAAAAAGCCCGGTTTTCACACCGTGCTAGATTACTAAATGCGATAGTTTTTAACAAATATCTTTCCAGGTAGTTGCTTAACCACCCCTTTTATCTCCAGCATAGTGAGGACAGCGTTCAGCTTTGCTATATCCATATTTGTAATGCTTGCCAGTTCTTCTAAATGTTTTTCGCCATCTTCTAAGGCATTATACACTTGGGTTTCAAAAATGTCTAGTTGAACAGTTTCAGCAAAAGAATCTTCTCTATTTAGGATTTGTTTAATTCCCAAATCTTCCAATATGTCTTCTGCAGAGGTGACAAGCTTAGCCCCTTGTTTCAAAATATTGTTTGTACCCATACTTTGAGGACTATCTATATTTCCAGGGATCGCATATACTTCCCGCCCTTGTTCTAGGGCGAAATCTACGGTAATGAGCGATCAACTTATACTTCCTGCCTCCACTACTAGTACACTACTTGAAAGTCCACTTATAATTCGATTTCTTGCAGGGAAGTTGCCCGGAAGGGGCCTCGTTCCCGGTGGATACTCGCTTATAATGGTTCCATGCATTTCTATATTCTTAAATATTCTTTTATTCTCTGGCGGATATACTATATCAATTCCACTGCCAATGACTGCTATGGTATTCCCTCTTGCTCTTAAAGCCCCCAAATGGGCCATGGTATCAATTCCCCGAGCTAGACCGCTAATAATAGTTACGCCTGCCGAAGCTAGTTCAAAAGCTATTTTTTCGGCTATTTGCCTCCCATATCTAGTGGGATTTCGACATCCTACTATGGCAATTGCTGGCTTCGAAAAGTCTAGATAATTCCCCTTGCAATACAATACAGCAGGAGGATCGTAGATCTGTTTTAAAATCCAAGGGTATTCTGAATCAGTTGGTATAATAATCCTAATTCCGGGAATTTGAAGAGCTTTAGCTGCCTCTTTTAAATAACGCTCATGTCTATATCGGATAATATTATATGCAACGTTTTTTCCCAATTTACCTGCCCTAGCCATTATGTCATTATCAGAGGCTTTCCAAACATTTATTGGACTATCGTATATTTCCAACAAGCGCTTAAATCGACGGGCTCCAACGCCCGGTACCCTAGCAAGCCATATCCAATATGCTTTCTCTGGGATATTTTCCACAAGCTTTCCCCCGCTTTATTCGCCTTGTATATTGGATGTTTTCTATAATATATTTCTATAATATAATTCTATTCGACGATAATTTCCTAATTCCTCCAAAAACTTCAAAAACAGGGGATTTTAAATTATTTGTTGCAGTATATTAATACCGCATCCCGTAGAAATGCCGCACAGCCAACTGCTATTTTATCATAATACGCAGTGAAACGAGGGTCTTCCACATATAGCTGTGCTAGACTGATATGGGCTTCTTTGCTATAATCATCCCAAAAATAGCACAGCCATTTTTTATGCAGCTCGCAGGCTTTTTGAGCAAGTTCGCTGGCAGGATCCCCCTGCTCGAAAGCTGCTTTTAGCGTTTCATTTAGCTCAACTGTCAACTTTTCCAATTCAGCATACTGCTCTTTGCTCATACCCATAAGCTTTGCGTTGGAGCGGTCAACGGCATCATCCCCATATTTTGCCCGGGCCTCCTTGCCGTATTGCTGCTCATTATCCTCCACCAATTTTTTGATAAAACCTTCAAATTTTTCCTGATCGCTCATAACAATTTCTCCTTTCGCTGCCTTTATAGTTTTTTCTACATTGGCAATTAATAAGTCTAGCTGTTTTCGCTTAACAAGCAGGGCTGATAAGTGGTCCTCTAAGGCTGCTAGTCTATCAAAATATTCTGATGATAGAATTTTTTTAATCTCCTTCAGAGACACTCCAAGTTCGCGGTAAAAAAGAATTTGTTGCAACCGATCTACGTCTTCTTGCCCGTAAATGCGGTATTTATTTGAACTCATTCGTGCAGGGGAAAGCAGGCCAATTTCATCGTAATATCGCAGTGTTCGGGTGCTAATTCCTGCTAGTTTTGCCAATTCGTTGATGGTGTAGTGCATTTTATCACCTTCCTGCAAAAATAATTATAAACTATTACGTAACATTAATGTCAATGACCTTCATTTCTCTAAAATTTCCATTATTAATGTCTAATATATCATGAACTCAAGTAATTTCAGATGCACATAAAAAACCCGGGCTTACACCCGGGTAATAATTTGGTATCATACTTAAAACTCTATTATTTTATATTCATAGCTACCCACGCTCATAAGGCCAGGCTCAATAGCCTGCTGTCTTAATAGGTCAAAACCTTGTTGAGGAATTTCAACGCTTCCGCCCTTACCATCCATGTTTACAATGACCCATACCTTTTTATCCTCGCTCTGCCTTGGAGCTACGATGGTTCCAGGGGTAGTATTAAATCTCAAACTAATACCCGCTTCACAGGCATAATGATCGATTATCTTTTTGATCATAGCCTTCCCTGCTTCTCCCTGGGGCGTTGAACCTACCATTACCATTTTTCCTTTTCCTATCTTATGTTCGGTAATAAAGGCTAATCCAGGGGTCACTCCGCCATGGACAGTACCCATGACTTTTGCACCTTTCGGTTCGAATACCGCACTTAGTAAACCCAAAGGTGCCGACATTCCAAATGCGTGTCCTTCTGCTTGAGTTCCAGTCATGGAGTAGATATAAGTTGTTTCTACCCCTGCTATCTTCTCTAGATTACCTAAGCCTGCATCGGTATGCACAGTGTGTTCTCCTGTTCTCCATCCTGTAAGGGGGCCAACTATCCATATACCACCTTTTTCTACGAAAGCTTTTGCTCTATTTAGGTATTCATCGGATACATAGGGCATAAATGGTGTCATCAGTAGTTTATATCCTTCTAGATCTGCCCCTTCAAATATTAGATCCCTATGGATTCCCATATCCAATACTATATGATGCAGCTGCTCCATAACTTTAATATAATCGATTTTTTCTAAGGATTCTGTTAAGAAAAAAACCCTAGCTCTATCAGAATAAGTAATAGCTAATTCAGCTTGAGAAGGTTTGGTTTCAAGTATAATGGGCTCAATCTCTTCTCTAGCTTTTCCTGCGTTTACAACGTTGTCAAACCCTAAGGTAGGTTTTCCCCAGGCGCTCAAAATTGCACTATGGGGAAGTTCACATCCGGTTCTTTGCTGTCTCCACAGCCAGTAGGAAAAACCTTGAGCCCCCATAGCATAGGCAGATACTACTTCTGCTGTAAGAAAACCATTTCTATGGGGTTTTTGATAGCCGTGTAAGTGCCCATTATGGGATGGACTAGTTTCCATTACCCAAAAGGGTTTACCTTTCTTTGTATTTCTCCAGATATCATAGTTTAGCAACATCTGATTATACTGATCACAATTAGGATAAGCATCGAAAGATGCAAAATCTAAATTCTTAAATAGTCTCTCATTGTCTAAAGCAAATCCTCTGCCAGTATTGTGGGTAATGGGTTTATCTGAATATTTCCGGATGGCTTTTATCTGCTCATCATTGTACTCTGCAATCTTTTCTCTAGAAAACATCCTATATGCAGTACTTAAAGAAGCATTATGTAAAAATGGAGTTTTATAGGGTTGGGGTACTTGCTCGAAATCATGATAGTATTCGCTCCAAATCATGGTGCCCCATGCTCTATTTAGATTATCAATCGTCCCATACTTCTCCCTAAGCCATTCATGCCATAGTTCTTTGCAGGTAGAGCACATGCATTCCTGAACATGGCACTTAAACTCATTATCGGTTTGCCAAGCAATAACTCCTGGATGATTTCCAACCGCTTTAGACATTGCTTCAATGATTATTCTACTTCTTTCCCTGAAGAATGGATTGTTGGTACATACATGTTGTCTTGCGCCGTGGGACATGACAGTACCATCTGCATCCACATACATCCGCTCGGGATGGCCGTGGGTCAGCCATATAGGTGGAGTAGGGGTAGGAGTGCAGATAATAGTTTCTATGCCATTTTCATAAAGCTTGTCTATGATATCTACAAAAAAGCTAATATCTATTTGATCTTGTTTGGGCTCCATCTTCGCCCAAGCAAACTCACCCATCCTCACTACATTGATACCCACTTTTTTCATATAGCGGATGTCTTCTTCTATGGTCTTTTCATCCCATAGCTCTGGATAATAGGCCGCACCATAATATAATTGACTTTTCATTTTATCTCCTCTTTCCCTTCAATATTTATCAGACAGATTTGGACAGGTATTTTAGATTTGTATACTACATAAATAGCTATATAAATAATAAAATATAAAAAAGAAAAATTCAAGCTTTTCCCAGTATTTCTACAATAAGCGCCTGGATTAAGCCAATTAAGGAACCTAACACTCCACCGAGTATTTCAATATATTTCAATTCGCTATGGGATATGGATAATATTATAGCTTCAAGATCGCCTAAATCTAACTGGTTTAACTTATCCTCCACCAAATTTTCAACGCTTACATTGCCTATAGTACTCTGCATCAAATCATAAATCCCATGATCTAAAAAATCTTTGGCCTCTCTGTCGATAATACCTTCTACATATCCTAATATACCATCTTTTATTGCACCAGGTACTAGCTTGGGAATTCTTTTTTCCACCCCATTGAGTATCTTGACCTTCATGTTTTCCATGATGACTTTTTTGTTGTTATCATTTATTATTTGATCTAAAATCTCGTTGATTGATAATAGCTCCTTGTCCACTATTCTTGCAATATTTTTGGCTATATCCCTTCTTCTTTTTGGAATTAATCCCTGAATTTTTAGACCTAATAAAGGGATCTCAATCGGATTCAGTGGTCTAAATATCAGCTTAATAGCGAGATAATTGGTAAACCAACCAATAAATCCTCCTACCAATAGTGCAGTGAATATTCTCCATACCACGGCAATTATTCCTCCATAAGCTATTTTAAAAGAAAAATTGCACCCAGGCATAGCCGGTGCAATTTAATAAAAATTATAATCTGTTAATTTCTTGGTGTTATTCTATCCTCGCTCATTACAACCTTGCCATTAAATACATTCTTTATTGTATTTAAAAGCTCGGTATTCTTGATTTTATCGCATTCATGGATCGTTATCTTACTAGGAGCAATTGTAATCAAAGAGCTAATTAGCAAATCATCATAGCTGATTTCACTATCGGATATTTCCTTTGCCAATTCCTCTAAGATGTCGTTATTGATTACTCTGAAGCTAGAATCAAGCAATGTATATTTTTTGTCTTCATCTTGGAATACATGCACTTCATCTACCTTAGGTTCTTGGATTTCTACAAAGTACTGTAGAAGTTTTATAAACTCATTATATTCTTTTTCAATCAGCAGGTCATCAACTGCCCGGTCTACTGCATCTTCCAATTCCCTTATAAAATCTTTAAGCCTGAATCTTACAAATCCTTCAATTATTATATCATCATTTGTTTGAAGATGCTCTATTATACGGATTGCAATTTTTTCTCTCCAAGTTTTTCGGATTGTTTCAGCATCGATTATAGGGTCTTTGCCTCCCCACATAATTGCTAGAGCATCTTGTAAAATTTTTTCCTGCTCCTTTTTCTCAAAATAGAAATACTCTTCTTGTATAATTTTCTGTATGATCCTACACTGCACATCTTTTAAAATAATGCCAGATAAGGTATCCGAGATAAATTTTAACATTCTATCCCTAATCTTTGCTATTCTTTCTCCTTTACAGGACGACTTAACAATATATTGAATAAATAATAAATTTCCGGCTTTCTTTTCTTCTATATCTATTTCTTCCATCTCGGCAAGATGGAACTTATCATAAATTAATTTTTTAAGTTCTAGGTCTTTATCATTAATCCCGATGGAAAATAATCGCATATTACCACTCCCTACCATCGACAGGAATATTTTCTTTATCTAAACTGCATAGTAAAAATCTTTCACGCCTGATACATTATATGCATTTTTTTATTATAGTTGCTTCTGTGAATATTATTCCCCATAATGATTTCAAAACTTGTTGAATTTAATGGTTTTTAAACTATGGGATTTAATTTACAAAGATGTATTTATATAACAAAAAAACACTGGTTTCCTAACCAGTGTTTTTATCTATTCAGGTGCGAGCAAGCAATAAGCCGAGTTCTGTCGAGGATGATCATCTATCTAGGCCTACTGTTGCCAGCAGGCTCAAGCGACCTTTACCCGGGACGTGGCGGGCCACCACTTAATGTTCCCTATTCGGTCTTGCTCCGGA
>CALGOY010000131.1 GCA_937960725.1 uncultured Bacillota bacterium | reverse complement strand
AACTACTTTCGTTTTCATTTTATACCTCTTCCCAGCTTCATTTCTAATTATTCTATATTTGATATTATACTTGAAGATAGTTGCAGTATCAAGAATTTATGTTTTAATAAAAAAGAGCGCCTATTATAAGGCGGCTTTTAACTAATATTATCATCATATTATGTTAATGTTATATTATCGATTTTGATTTATCCGCTTATCTATCTCATCTTTAACTTCTTGCACCTTTAATTTTACATCATCGAAATCCATGGCTGCAACATAGTACCGCTCCAATTCCCCGTGGATTTCCTTCGCCCGGGCGATATGTTCTACAGCTTTATCGACCAACTGTTTCCATCTATTTTTGGCATCTTCCAGCTCAGCCTTATATTCTTCTATACTATCCCATTCTAAAAGAGAATCAAAGTCAATATGTTCTACTATCTGAAGCTGGTCGATTATATCTTTAAGTTTGTCACCAAATCCTGAAGTATAAATAACGGTCACTCCAATAGAAGGTATAATAACCATATTGAGCTTTTTCGGTTCAAAAGGACAATGCATCTGCTCGGTGGCCAAACCTAATAGCTCTGCCTGATTAGCAATAGCTGAAAGGGCCTCTTTGGCACCTGAGCCGGGCATTCCCTCCAAAGCATATATTTTCATAGATGGTTTTATGAGGCTGTCTATATAGCTCCAAAGCCCTTTAGGAGTGATTGCACTGGCAAATAAGTGTCTGCTTTTACTATATTCCCTATTTTCATCTTTTGCATCTGTAAAAATATTTTCTAAAAGCCTACTTACAGCCTGGATATAAGCTGGATAATTCAATGCATCATTCACATATCCACTCCACTCATCATAAGCAACTCTAGCCTCCCTAAGCTGGCTATAGGCTATGCTAAATAGCTTACTTTTCTTTTTGCTCAGCTTTATAATGGTCTCTCCTGCAGCAGCCAGCTTTTCCCTATCCAAGCTATCCCCAAGATGAACTAACTCATCAGTTACCCCAGGATTCTTGGGATCTATTATATGGGGAGCTGTTCCATCTAGCAATGCTACTTTTAATTGAGGAACAGCTATTGCATCTAAAGATTCTGGATCGGAAGAGCAGTAAAATTCCTCCACATCGAAGCCTTTTTCTAATACATAATTTTCAATCTCCCTCATAAATGTAGATTTACCTACTCCGGGGCCCCCTTTAAGAATATATAATTTTCTCCCTTCCGACTGGATAATATAATCAAAAAAAGAATAAAATCCTTCCGTAGTATTACTTGCAGGAAATAGCTTCCTAATCACTCTTCCTTGCATATTACAACTCCATTCCTTTCCATATTTTCATTGGGATTCATTATTTATAGTATGCAAAAAACTACTTTATTTGCCATTCATTCAAAAGCCATTATCCCTAAAGCCTTATAGGTAGCCCAGTCCACATAGTGATTATATGGCAGGTTCTTGTCTTTTTTAAATTTAAGCAAGGCGGCTTTCATCCCTTCGCCATATATTCCATCTATAGAGCCATTATAATAGCCAAGTATCTTTAGCCTCTTCTGCACCTCTAGTACATGGGAATTTCTATCGCCTGGGGATAAGGTTATCAACTGGCTTCCTAAATTACCATAGGGGCCTCCATATACATAAACTTTTGTTTTATAAGGCACTATATCATAAAGCTCCTCCACGTCCTTATTGCGCATGCGAAAACATCCTTGGGAGGCCCTATGCCCTATGGAGCCTGGCTTATTAGTTCCATGGATGCCGTAGGTTCCCCAGGGAACGTTTAGCCCAAGCCATCGGGTTCCAAATCCGCTTCCCCAGTTCCTGGCTTTTGACACAATCTCCCAAACTCCTATAGGGGAAGGGGTTGAAGGCCTCCCTTGGGCGATGACATACTTTTTGACTACTTCATTGCCTTTGAAAAGATATAGCATTGATTCAGTTAGATCTATCAAAATATCGTACTCCGATGCATTCTCTTGATTAGAGAATGCTGCGGTCTGCTGAACAGAATCACCTGTGTTATTGTTTTCTAAGCTGTTATTTATTAAGGAATTGCGATAATCTCCCATTATTGCATATAAGAGAGCTAATACAATTATATAGCAAACTATATAACCGCTTTTATTGGAATTAAACGCTCTCAAATATAAATCACCTCCGCCTTACCATTTCATTATATTCCTTTACTAAATCATTTATACCATGGAAAAGCGGGGGCTATAAATTATAGCTACTTTAATATCC
>CALGOY010000130.1 GCA_937960725.1 uncultured Bacillota bacterium | reverse complement strand
TAAGAGAGATATCGCTTTTGTATAATGAGGAGGGCAGATGTAGAATGGAGATAAAAGAAGCGCTTGGTGAATATATATGTATCCTTGCTCAAGAGGATGGGGTGAGCATTATAGGGCTGACGCGAGGAAAGGATACCAAATTTCACCACACTGAAAAATTGGACAAGGGAGAAGTTATGATCGCCCAGTTTACTGAAAATACATCAGCAATGAAAGTAAGAGGAAAAGCTCTAATCTTGACAAAATTTGGCCAAATAGAATCAGGAAAATGAAGATTTTAATATCGATCTTAAAGGAGGCTCCAGAATGTGGGTGGTGGTATATATGGCGCATAACAAGGAAACAGCGGATGCCATAGTAGATTTATTATCAAAAGAAGGCATAATGCATAAACTAAAGCCAGTATATAAAAACGTAGCTCCTGAGAATAACTGCTACGAAATTCTGGTACCTCAAATAGAAGCCAGGGAGGCACAAGATATTCTTATAGAAAATGGATACTAAAATATGTTATAATAAATATTCCTATAAGTATTAATAAACATTACAATATATTATATAATATTCGACATATAATATTCGACATTTTTGGTGTAGGAGGGCAAGAACAATGAAGACTATTGGAGTATTGACAAGCGGTGGCGATGCTCCCGGCATGAATGCTGCTATTCGTGCAGTGGTGCGAACGGCCATCTATAATGGTATGAAAGTTATGGGAGTTAGAAGAGGATATAATGGTTTGATCAATGGGGATTTGGAAGAGATGGATGTTACATCAGTGGGAGATATTATCCATCGCGGTGGAACAATTTTGCATACAGCTCGTTGTAAAGAATTTAAAACTGAAGAAGGGCTGAGAAAAGCTTACAATGTTATAAAAGTATTTGGTATTGAAGGCTTAGTAGTGATAGGTGGGGACGGCTCTTTTAGAGGGGGAAGGGATTTAAGTCAGATGGGAATTCCTACCGTATGTATACCGGGGACCATTGACAATGATATAAGCTGTACAGATTATACTATAGGATTTGATACAGCAATCAATACTGTTTTAGATGCTATTAACAAAATTAGAGATACTATCATGTCCCACGAAAGAGCGAATATAGTGGAGGTAATGGGTAAGGGATGCGGTGATATTGCACTGTATGCAGGCATAGGCGGTGGAGCAGAGCATATCATCGTTCCCGAAATTCCACTGGATATAGACGAGTTATGCAAACGTCTAATTCAGGGAAAAAATAGAGGAAAACATTCTCATATAATTCTCCTAGCAGAAGGAGTTTGCGATGTCAACGAGTTAGGAAAGCAGATAGAAGAAAAGACAGGAATTGAAACCCGTGCTACAGTTTTAGGACATATACAACGGGGTGGAAATCCTACAGCGTTTGATAGAATATTAGCTAGCAGGATGGGATACCATGCAGTGAAGCTGCTATCCCAAGGAATAGGCAACCGCGTTGTTTGTATTCGAGATAATCAGATAATTGATGAAGATATAGAAGAGGCGCTGTCTATTCCTAGAAAGTTTGATGAAGAAATGTATGAACTGTCTAAAATATTATCTATCTAATAGGAGGATATATGCGTAAGACTAAGATTATATGTACAATTGGACCGGCTAGTGAACACCCTGAAATTTTAAGGCGTTTAATGAAGAATGGAGTTAATGTAATCCGATTGAATTTGTCCCATGGGAATCATCAAGAACACGCAAAGCGCATCAGCTTGATTAAGAAGCTTAGAGAAGAATTAAATATTCCCGTTGCTATATTGATTGATACTAGAGGCCCTGAGATACGTATAGGAAAGTTCAAACAGGGTCAAGTAGAGCTTGTGGAAGGACAAGATTTTGTCATTACTACAGAAGATATTATAGGAGACGAAACTAAAGTTTCTATTTCCTATAAAGGAATTGTCGATGACCTCCAAAAGGGTAATACTGTTCTATTGGACGATGGTCTAATTGAATTGCGGGTTGAACAGGTTGACAGAAACGAAGTACGATGTAGAGTTATAAATGGAGGTATCCTGGGAAATCAAAAAGGCGTCAATATTCCAGGGGTGTCTGTCGGATTACCGGCAATAACCCAAAAGGATATAGAGGATATCAAGTTTGGTATTGCCCAGGAAATAGATTATATTGCCGTTTCTTTTGTAAGAAAAGCGTCTGATGTGCTGGAAGTAAGGCGGGTTCTAGAGGAGAATAATGGGGCTGATATTAAAGTTATCGCTAAAATTGAGAATCAGGAAGGGCTTGAAAATTTCGACGATATTCTTAAAGTGGCAGATGGAATTATGATTGCCCGCGGGGATTTAGGCGTTGAAATTCCTACTGAGGAAGTTCCAGTAGTGCAGAAGAGATTAATTAAAAAATGTATAGAAGCTGGCAAGCCTGTAATAACAGCAACTCAGATGCTGGATTCTATGATTAGAAACCCAAGGCCTACCCGCGCAGAAGCTAACGATGTAGCTAATGCCATATACGATGGCACGGATGCTATCATGCTTTCTGGTGAAACAGCAGCGGGAAAATATCCTGTAGAAGCCTTGTTAACTATGAGAAGAATTGCTGAAAGGATAGAAAATAGCATAGATTATAAGTCGATATTCGAAAGCAGAATCGTTACAGGAGAAGCAACCGTTACAAATTCTATCAGCCATGCTACTTGCGTCATCGCCCACGACTTAGGAGCAAAAGCTATTCTAACAGCAACCAAAACCGGGTATACGGCACGGATGGTATCTAAGTACAGGCCGGCTTCTACGATAATTGCAACCACCACAAGTGAACGAACGTATAGGGAATTGGCCCTTGTTTGGGGAGTTTGGCCATATATGTCCCCTCATACCGATAATACGGATGAGATGCTCCAAAAGTCCGTTGATATAGCTACTGAAACTGGAATTGTTAAAAATGGAGATGTAGTTGTAATTACCGGCGGAGTGCCCGTAGGTATGAGCGGTACTACAAACCTAATCAAAGTCCACATAGTAGGCGATATTTTAGCAAAGGGGACTGGAGTGGGCAATACCTCTGTATACGGAAAAGTATGTATTGTTGAAAACACCGTTGACGCGAGGATGAAATTTGAGGAAGGTGACATCTTAGTTGCCCGCTATACGGACAACTCCTTGCTTCCTTTTATAAAAAAAGCTTCGGGAATTATTACAGAAGAAGGCGGAATGACTTCCCATGCGGCTATCGTAGGGCTTTCTTTGGAAATACCGACTATTGTCGGGGCACGGGAAGCTACGGAAATATTGAAGGACGGGCTTTGTGTCACTATTGATCCTATTAGAGGTTTTGTATATAATGGTAGGTCAAAGGTAGTCTAGGAGATGATCAGCTTGTATGTAAAAGATACTAAGATCCGAGTGCGATATAAAGAAACGGATCAAATGGGTATAGTGCATCATTCAAATTACTATACTTGGTTTGAAGTGGGAAGGACCGAATTTATGAGAAGCCTAGGCCTAAGTTATCGCGCTATGGAAGAGAGAGGATTTATGCTGCCCCTGACGGAAAGCCACTGCCAATATAAGCTAGGTGCTAGATATGACGATGTAGTAATCGTTCGAACTAAGATGACCGGATTTTCGGGCGTTAGAGTTACCATGGAGTATGATGTGATTAGGGAAAGCGATGGAAAGCTGTTAGCTCGAGGAAAAACTGTCCATGCCATTACAGATAAGCATCTAAAGCCTGTAAATATAAAGAAACTCGACAGGGAATTATATCTGTTATTTTTGAAGTGCGTAGAAAAAAACAAAAATTAAGATGGAACTATAGGATATAGTTCCATCTTAATTTTTATTGGGCTCCTTCCTTAAGTGCGTTTTTTACCGCTGCTTTGAACTTATTTGTTGTACCTGTAGCTCCCGTATAAGTGTCAATTTTGTCAACGTCTTGAGTTTCTATTAATTGTTCTGGCAGCTCTCTGATAGCATCGAGGGTGGGTTCGTATTCATAGCCATTTTCCTTTGATTTTGGCTTATCATCATCGGTATATTCTGTATATTCTGCTTCGACGATCTTTCCGCCTTCGACTTTTATCTTTGCTACTCCGTAATTTCCTCTTTCGTCTTTATCGGTTCTTCCTTCATATGTTCCATCTGCCAGCCCTTCTGCAGTCGTGGGGCCTTCATCTGCGTCATCCTGAGGTGGGGTTTCTTCTTTCTTTTCTTCCTTGTCTTCTCCCAACTCGGCATCTTTTCTATCTTCAGTTGGATTTTCAGTTTGGTCCTGCGTATCTTCTTTTGGGGGAGCTTGGGTACAACCGACGGCTATAGCGAAAATAAGCAGGAAGACCAATAAAAGATTTAAGACTTTAATTGCTTTCATTGACAAATCACCTTCCCTATTTTTAATAACATTTTGTGCAACACTATTAGCATAACCAATTTTCCAAAAAAATTGTAAGATAAACTAATTAATTGATATTAGCTGGAATATTAAATATAATAAGTTTATGTTAACTTTTCTCTGCACTAAAGCCTGTAGGAGGATATAAGATGAGCAATGTAATACCTGTTGAGAAAAACAAAGAGTATGAAATGGATATAGACGATTTAGGGTCAAATGGAGAAGGCGTAGGGAGAATAGAAGGTTTTACCATGTTTGTATCGGGAGCTCTGCCGGGGGAGCGAGTTAGAATAAAGGCGGTGAAGGTTGGAAAGTCCTATGGATATGGCAAGCTCTTAAGTGTGATAAAAGCCTCTCCAGATAGAAGAAAGCCCCTATGCCCATACTACCCTCGATGCGGAGGGTGTCAGCTGCAGCATCTTTCCTATTCTGCTCAACTAGAGTATAAGCAGAAATTGGTACGGGATGCATTACAGCGCATAGGGGGTATAGAAGGGGTGACCGTTAATGAAACTATTGGAATGAAGGACCCCTGGAATTATCGCAATAAAGTACAATTTCCCGTTGGTACGGATAAAAATGGTTTGGCTATAGGCTTTTATGCACCTAGAAGCCATGACATCATCGATATGGACCGATGCTATATCCACCATCCAGTTAATGATAAGATTATTAGCATAGTAAGGGACTATATAAATGAATTTAACATACCAACGTATAACGAGCACACTCACGAAGGAATTATTAGGCATATTGCCAGCAGAACTGGGTTTAAAAGCGGAGAGATTATGGTTGTTATTGTAACCAATGGGGAAGAGCTCCCCTATAAAAGAGAGCTGGTTGGAAGATTGACCACAAATATACCGCAAATCAAGAGTATTGTACAAAATATAAACTCTAAACGAACCAATGTGATTTTAGGTAGTCAGAATAAAGTGCTATGGGGAAGAGGGTACATCTATGATTATATTGGAGATCTAAAGTTTAAGATATCGCCATTATCTTTCTTTCAGGTAAATCCAGTGCAAACCGAAGTTCTATATAAAATAGCTGTTGACTATGCAGGATTAACAGGAAAGGAAACCGTTATCGATGCTTACTGCGGAATTGGTACCATATCTCTTTTTATGGCGAGAAAGGCTGCCAAGGTATTGGGAGTTGAGATAGTTCCACAGGCTATAGAAGATGCAAAATACAACGCGGAGGAGAACGGGATCCAAAATGTCGAGTTTCAATGCGGTGATGCGGAAGTATTGATACCAGAACTATTTGAACAAGGATTGCGAGCCGATGTGATAGTAGTGGATCCACCCCGTAAAGGCTGCAGCGAAAAATTATTGGAAGCAATAGCTTATGCTCAGCCTGATAGAATAGTGTATGTTTCTTGCAATCCTGCCACTTTAGCCCGGGATTTGTCCTATTTATGCAAAAATGGATATGAAGTTCAAGAGGTCCAACCGGTAGATATGTTTGCTCAAACTAGTCATGTGGAGTGCGTAGTCTTGATAGAAAAGGAATAGATTGAAATGGCAATATTAGAAAGGTTTCTGATAATATATAGATGTGTTTTATGTTCCCCTAGACGGTGAGTTTAGGGAACTTTTTGTTAAAGGGATCTGGAGTACCAGTTGTGGACCACCCAGGAATTATCACAGCTTGGCAGCGCAATGACAAACTTTGCATTGACGCTTTGGCTGTATCAGAAAACAGGGTCAGAACGCCTAAAAAGTATTACCAGAAAACGAGTGCAATGCAGTCCTTTTATGGAGAGTGTTTCTAAGGAAAGCATACTGGCTATCATGTTTGGTATAGGAGAGGGATCCGGGGCAGGTATGATGATATTCATACTTGGATTATTAGGTATGGCGATATGTCTCGTTTTTGGTGGGATTCTCAGAAAATATAAGTACGAAGAGTTGACTTGATACTCAATCTAAGCTGATAAAATACCACAATAAGATGTAATGGGAGGCAACAATATTGGTAACTACGAATTACAATTAGCAAATTATGATGATATATTTGAAATTGTTAGTTTATATCATAGATTAGTTGGTACACCTGGCTGCACTTGGACTTTTGATTATCCAAGGAAAGAAACGGCAGAAAATGATATTAAAAATGACTGGATATATACTTTGAAAAAGAATGATAAATTAGTTGCGTTTGCATCAGTAGGCGATTTTGACGAGTTAAGTGATTTGCAATAGAAACCCCAAAAACCAATATATAATCTTCGTTTCAGTTTTGCGCCCCTGCATTCGAAGGCTTGCCTTTTTTTATTGAAAATAACAAAAGCAGCAGGGGAACAACAATCTGAAAGAGGATGGAATAGTAAGGCCACACCTTTTCAGTCCAATTGAACATC
>CALGOY010000129.1 GCA_937960725.1 uncultured Bacillota bacterium | reverse complement strand
CGAAGTTGAACTGGATTATTATAATTTTGAAGCGTTGAACATACCTAAAAATCATCCTGCCCGGGATACTCAGGATACCTTCTATATAACTGAGAATGTACTGCTAAGAACCCATACTTCTCCCGCTCAGATAAGGGTTATGGAAAAACAAAAGCCGCCTATTAAGATTATAGTTCCTGGGAGAGTTTACCGCTCGGACGCGGTAGATGCTACGCATTCCCCCATTTTCCATCAGATAGAAGGATTGGTAGTTGATAAGGATATTACTATGGGAGATTTAAAAGGGGTTTTGAATGTTTTTGCAAAGAAAATGTTCGGAGAGAATACAAAAACTCAGTTCAGACCCCATCACTTTCCATTTACGGAGCCCAGCGCTGAAATGGACGTTAGCTGTGTAACCTGTGGAGGTAAAGGATGCAGAATTTGCTCTTATACGGGATGGATAGAAATATTAGGTGCGGGAATGGTTCATCCCAAGGTATTAGAATATGGTGGTATTGATCCGGAAAAATATACTGGCTTTGCTTTTGGAATGGGTCTAGACCGAATTGTCAATCAGATTTTTGAAATTGATGATATTCGTCTATTATATGAAAACGACATAAGATTTCTACAGCAGTTTTAATAGGGAGGAGTAGTAAGTATGCTGGTACCTTTAGAATGGTTAAAAGAATATGTAGATATTGATATTAGTACTAAAGAGTTAGCGGATAGGCTGACTATGACGGGAACTAAAGTAGAGGCAATCGAAGATATAGGAAAGGATATCCAGAATGTTGTGGTGGGAAAAATCTTATCCGTAGAACCCCATCCCAATGCGGATAAGCTGGTGATATGTAAAGTAGATGTGGGTAAGGATGTTATACAGGTAGTAACTGGAGCGCCCAATGTGCAAGCCGGACAGCTAGTGCCCGTAGCTCTTCATGGAGCCCTTTTGCCAGGGGGGATAAAGATAAAAACTGGCAAGCTCAGGGGCGAAATATCACAAGGCATGATGTGTTCTGGTGAAGAGCTTGGGCTTACAGATGCGGATTATCCAGGGGCAGAAGCGGACGGCATTATGATTTTAAACGAAGATTATCCATTAGGAATGGATATAAAAGAAGCCCTTCAATTGGGCGGTGAAGTAATTGAGTTTGAAATTACATCTAACAGGCCAGATTGCTTAAGCGTCCTTGGCATCGCTAGGGAAGCGGCAGTTGCTACCAAAAAGGCTGTCAAATATCCAAAGATAGAAGTACAAAAAGGGATTGGAAGTATAGAAGGAGAGGCTTCAGTCATAGTAGAGGATGGTAAATTATGTCCGAGATACTGCGCCCGGCTAGTAAAAGATGTAAAGATTGGTCCTTCACCCCTGTGGATGAGGAGAAGGCTTGCTGCTGCTGGAGTAAGGCCTATAAACAATATAGTCGATATTACAAACTATGTTATGCTGGAATTAGGGCAGCCTATGCATGCCTTTGATGCTGATAAAATAGCACAGAAAACCATAATAGTTAGAAGGGCCCGTGATGGCGAAGTATTAATAACCTTAGACGATCAGGAAAGAAAGCTAGATGAGAACACTTTGATAATTGCTGATCCCGAGAAGCCTATCGCTTTAGCAGGGGTTATGGGAGGGCTGAATACCGAGATTACAGACCAGACTAAGAATGTTCTATTAGAAAGCGCTCTATTCGATGGAGGGATAGTCCGAGCTGCTGCAAAAAGATTAGGCCTTATAAGCGAGGCATCTAGCCGGTTTGAGAAAGGGTTAGCTATAACAAATGCAGAGAGAGCTATGAACCGGGCGATCCAGTTGATACAGGAGTTAGGTATTGGTACTGTGGTTGAAGGAATGATTGATGTGTGCCACGGCTCTTTGGAAATGCAGACCCTGGAGGTGCCATGGAAGAGGATAAACAAACTTCTGGGTATTGACCTGACAGTAGAAGAAATAAGCGAAATATTGGAGAGCCTAGAATTTAAAGTCGAATGCATGGGAGATATGCTAAAGGTCGGCGTACCTTCCTTTAGGCGGGATATGGAAGGAGTTGCAGATCTAGCGGAAGAGGTAGCTCGAATCTACGGGTATAACAATATTCCAATGACATTGATGGAGAATTCAGTAGCTCATGCATCCCGTACCCGCGAGCAGATTTTAATAGATTTGGCTAAGGAAACTCTAGCAGGAGTAGGCTTATACGAGATTGTCACCTACTCATTTACAAGCCCTGATGTCTATGAAACTATAGGTTTCAAAAAAGAAGAGTATCCAGAGGTAGTCAAAATTGCCAATCCCCTAGGAGTAGAACACAGTATTATGCGTACAACCCTTATTCCAAGTGTTCTAGAAGTGCTCTCCAGAAACTTTAACAGACGGATAGATGACTGCAGAGTATTTGAAATTGCTAATATATATATTCCAAAATCTACCTCAGCAGATGAACTTCCAGATGAGCTTCTCACCTTAGCTATTGGTGAATATGGTGAAGGGGTAGACTATTATACTCTCAAAGGGCAGGTAGAGGTATTGTTGGATGTATTTGGTGTAATGCCCAAAATCAAGTTCGTACCTGGAAGCCATCCAACTTTTCATCCAGGAAGAACCGCTGATATAATGCTGGGCGAAGAAAAGATCGGAGTAATTGGTGAAATTCATCCGAAAGTAGCTAAAAATTACAAGTTAGAAAATCGGGTTCTAGTTGGAGAGCTGAATTTTGAGAAATTAATGGAACATGCTGACACAGATAAGAAATACGTACCCCTTCCAAAATACCCTGCAGTTACCAGAGATATAGCTATAGTTGTAGATAAAAAAGTCCTTGCCGGTGAGATCGAGGAGATTATACTTAAAAAAGGCGGACGCCTGTTAGAAAAAGCGGAGCTGTTTGACGTCTATGAGGGAAATCAGGTTCCAGAGGGCTATAAGAGTATGGCGTATGCTCTGAGCTTCCGTGCGTTGGACAGGACTTTGAAGGATGAAGAAGTAGACAAGATAGTAGACAAGATAATATCTGAATTAGCTGATAAAGTTGATGCTAGATTGCGTTGATATAGCTAAAGCAAGTACTCTAATATTAATATTGCTATACAGTTATTGAAGAAGATGGCTTGTTTAAAACTTAGTGATATTATATAATGTATATGTAATATATGTATGCAATATATATGAGCGGGACTAAACGCAAGGCAGGAGGTGTTAATCTTGGCAGAACCAAATAGGGCTACCGTGAGAATTGGTGGACGAGAATATACGATGAAAGGCTTTGTATCGGAAGAATACATCCACAAGGTAGCTATTTACGTTGACAAAAAAATGGAAGAAGTTAGGGAGCGACAACCTGCCTTGAGTACCACGATGCTTGCGGTTTTAACGGCGATTAATTTAGCTGATGAAATAATGCAACAGAGGGAAGAGATAGAAAAGCTCAAGCAAGAGATAAACGAACTAAAGAAATTACAGGAATCGAAGGGCAACAGCAGGCAGAACGAGCGGCAGCGGGCTGTTGTCCTTGATCCTTCCCGCATAGTTCGGCGTTGACTTGGTTAAATGGAGCATTAGGGCAAGCACATAGGCAGAAAATTAACATATACTGAAATTGGATAACTGTTTTATTGCATATTCTAAAAAGGTGTGAGCCCTATGTATATAAATTCTGGTTACAAAACTACATCAGCTAGAAAAACGGTTTTATCTATTATGTGGGGTGGCCGTGAAATAGGAAGTGCTGAGTATGATGATGCGAAATTAGCGGATAATGGCTTGTATGGTATTCATCCAAAACCGTTGAATGTAAAAAAAATTGAGGAAAGAATTAGTACGCTCGATGAAAAAATAGATGAGTATAAAAATACTTTATCTAAAATAGAAACGTATGTTTTAGACTTAAAAAAGGCAAAGGTTGAAAATAATATTAGCAAGCACAATATTGAGCCTATGCCTATATATAATATTCTTAAAGATTACTTGTTAAAACGGATATCCTTACGTGTCAACCGTTCGGATATCCAAGGCATTTTAACTGAGATAACCCCCGATTATATAAAGTTAATTGAGGATCAATATAATATTATAGTTGCTCCGCTAACTAAGATAGACTTTATTAAGTTGCCATTGTAATTTCAATTAAATTTCAAGAAATAAAAAATCCCCCTGAATAGCTTTCAGGGGGATTTTAGCTAGTCTATTAGTTAGCTATTCCTACGAAGCTAACACAAGGAGCCTGGAAAACAATTATTTTGCCTGATCCTACTTCTATAGCCTTGATATAGTCTTTTGCAACCTCAACTATAACTACTGCTAAAACATGCTTTCCACAGGCGATTTCAACTTTTTTATTGATATATTTCTCTAGCTCTTCTGCGAATGTTTTTTCTTTTTTATCTTTATCCTTAACTTTATCTTTATCTTTGTCTTTATCTTTGTCCTTGTCTTTATCTATATCTTTGTAGTGTTTGTCTTTATCATCATCGTATCGTTTGCCTCTGCGATCGTAATATCTTTCATCATATTCGTATTCATATTCATCGCCTGGTCGATAATAAGTTTCTGCCATTGTAGCACTTCCGCATATATTAGATAGTTATCATGGGATATATTCTCGTATATCCCATAGTCTAATAATAATGTATGCGAATACTGGCAGATAGGTTACATAATATTATTAAATTTATATAAAATTTTCTATTAAAATTTTCTCCTAATTTTCAGCCTGATTTTATGATATATAATATACTTAATGACTCTATTGAGTAGTAATAAATTGTAGTGTTTTTGAATATATTGGTATAAAAGCTGGAAAAAAGGGAAAAGTTTAGATTGGGAAATAATAACGGAAATAGAGGATTTCTCCACATATTGTCTAAATTTATGTTAGGTTAATAATTTTTGCACAGATGGAGGAATATGCATGAATGAGCAAGTTGCTAAAACTATTGAAAATATAGAAAGGAATATAAGCCACTGCTATATTTTAAATAGGCTGTTAGAGCAAATGAACAAAAATGACGGTTTAATAGATTATGAGCATTTTTATGACAAGGGATATGGTAGAGAAGAAGTTTATTTAGGAGCTCAACTAATTGAGCTATATATGATGTTAAAAAGATGTGTAGAGCGAATGAGCGGATAAGCCAGTAGTAGATTTGGAATAGGCACAAATATGGAGATATAGCATATTATATACTAAGCTATATGATACCAAAATTTGGGGCAAATTAAGGAGGTTTTTTGATGAAACTATTGCCTTTTGTTGATGCTCTGCCTATTCCAAAGGTACTACAACCAAAAGAGCAGTATAGATCACATAAATATTATGAAGTTCGGATGAAGGAGTTTTTTCATAAGTTTCATAGAGATCTTCCTCCAACGAAAGTGTGGGGCTATGAAGGACAGCTTCCAGGGCCAACGATTGAAGCGGAAAAAGATCAAACGGTTTATGTGAAATGGATCAATGACTTGCCTGAAAAACATCTCCT
>CALGOY010000128.1 GCA_937960725.1 uncultured Bacillota bacterium | reverse complement strand
TTGATTTTCATTTGCTAACACCCGCCCAATTATACCTACAATTATAGTATACTTACGGATAATGGTCAATATGCTAGTTTATACCATATCAATAAGCATAATGGCTATTGCAAGCCCTTAGCTTACAATAGCCACTATATTAAAATATATTATACATTTACTGCTTTATATATCATCTGTTCTAATATAAACTATTAAATTAATAACATTAATGTAAATTTCTAAGAAAGCAATGCTCGATCGTTTGCAAACTCTTCTCCGCTTGCCCTACCGAACCGCTTCAATAAATCCTCTTAATATCCAAAATAATCTGCCCATCATGCATCATTATCAGGCGATTGCCATACTTGATTGCATCCCTCATGTTGTGAGTAACCATCAGGGTAGTTAAATTACCTTCCTCTATAAATTGCTCGGTCAGCTTAAGGACTTTCTCAGCAGTTTTGGGATCGAGGGCCGCCGTATGCTCGTCGAGAAGCAATAGCTTAGGCTTTTTAAGGGTTGCCATCAAAAGGGTTAGAGCCTGCCTTTGTCCACCGGAAAGCATCCCCACCTTAGTAGTCATCCTATCCTCCAATCCCAATTCTAGGGTCTTTAGCATTTCTCTATACATCTGCCGCTCTTTATTGGTAATACCCCATCTGAGCCCTCGGCGCTGGCCCCGGCGAAAGGCCAGAGCCAAATTCTCCTCAATTCCCATATTAGCTGCCGTACCCATCATAGGATCCTGAAAAACCCGCCCTAAAAAAGGGGCCCGCTTATGCTCCGGTAGCTTTGTTATATCCATGCCGTCTACTATAATAGAGCCTTTATCTACGGGGTATACTCCTGCTATGCAATTGAGGAGAGTAGACTTTCCCGCTCCATTGCCTCCAATCAAAGTCACGAAGTCTCCTTCTTCAAGCTCCAAACTGACATTGTTTAAAGCTACTTTCTCATTGACTGTTCCTGCATTGAACACTTTAGTTATTCCATTAACTTGTAACACTATGCCCACCCCCTCTTATGGATTTCAGGATCGGATTAATATAATCTTTAAACGTGGGCAGTGACAATGCCAATGCTACGGTTATAGCTGTAAAGAGCTTTAGATCATTAGCGGGCATACCAAGCTTTAGCACCAATGCAATTATCAGCCGGTAGGTAATAGCACCTAATGCTAGGGAGATTAGCCGGCTGAAAAAATTCCTTTTGCCAAATAGTACTTCCCCGATAATTACTGAAGCCAGCCCTATAACTATAGAGCCTATGCCCATTTGAATGTCTGAATAGCGCTGGCTTTGGGCTATCAAGGCACCGCTAAGAGCAACTAAGCCATTGCTGATTATAAGGCCAATGACTATCATAGTTTTAGTATTTATGCCCTGGGCCCTTACCATGTTGGGATTGTTCCCCGTAGCCCGAATCGCACATCCAATTTCGGTACCAAAAAACCAGTACAAAATACATATTATAGCAAATACACAGAAAAGCCCTAAAATTATTGTGGCATAGGTGCTATTTAGGCCTAGATTTTCAAGCCCAGTATATACCGTATCCATACGCAAAAGGGATATTGTTGCTTTTTCCATTATACGGAGATTTATTGAATATAGGGCTGTCATAGTCAATATACCTGACAGCAGCGCAGGTATCCTTAACTTGGTGTGCAATAATCCAGTTATAAGACCGGCAAACATACCTCCCAATAATGCCAAAGCCGTTGCTAAATAGGGATTCATTCCTTTAGTAATGGCATGGGCTGCAATAGCAGCCCCTGTAACAATGCTTCCTTCCACCGTCAAATCTGCAATATTTAAAATCCGATAGCTTATATATACTCCAATAGTCATAATAGCCCATAGTAGACCAAGCGATATAGCTCCTAAGATTATATCAAGCATAAGATTTCACCTGCCTATATTATTGCTGACATATCTTATTCTCCTTCAATGACATATTCTTGAAGATCAGCTGGTATCTCAATTCCTATTTCCTCTGCTACCGCTCCATTGATAGCAAAATCAAATCCCTCGGCGGATTCAATAGGCATGGTAGCTGGCTCTGCTTCCCCTTTTAGTATTTTTACAGCCATCTTTCCAGTTTGATAGCCTAAATCATAGTAGTTAATACCTAAAGTAGCTAATCCGCCGGATTTAACCATGCCTGCTTCCCCACAGATAACGGGGGTCTTGGATTTAGATGTTATCCCATGAACTACCGGCATCGCCGATGCAAACACGTTATCCGTGGGGATATATATGGCATCGCATTGTTCTACTATAGATTGAGTAGCCTGTTGCACATCGTTTGAATTTGTAACGGTTACCTCTACATAATTGAGCCCTAAATTCTCTATAGCTTCTTTAGCTATAGATGCCTGTAAGATGGAATTGTCCTCGCTTGAGGTATATAATACACCTACCGTTTTTGCATCAGGCACCAGCTTGACAAGCAGATCAATCTGCTCCTTTATAGGATTCATATCCGTTGTACCTGTAACGTTTCCACCAGGGGCCTCATTTGATTTGACTAGCCTAGCTGCTTCAAAATCAGTTATTGCCGTTGCCAAAATTGGAATCTCAGTAGTCTTCCCTGCAATAGCTTGGGCAGCAGGGGTCGCTATGGCCAGTATTAAATCGCATTTATTACTTATAAAGCGATCGCTGATTGTAGATAAATTGCTCTGATCCCCCTGTGCATTCTGATAATCGATATTTATATTTTCACCATCCACATAGCCATTATCTTTCAGAGCGTCTATAAAGCCTTCCCGGGCCTGATCTAGGGCTACATGCTCCATATATTGAATAATACCGATATTCAACATGTCAGAAGAGGCCGAACTGCTTTGATTGGACTTGCCTCCGCTAGAACAAGCTGAGGTTGAAATTGTGATAACTAGAACAAGTACAAGCGAAAAAAACTTCAAAGCCTTTTTGTTTACCATACTACCATCCTCCCATTTTTTTATATTTTTTACAAACTACAATTCTACTATAAAAAAACGCCGCCTGCATAACAGGGGCGAATTTGTCGTTCGCGGTACCACCTTGTCTTCGTTGCATACGCAACCTCAGCGAGCAACTATCATTGCTCCTCCGCTGTAACGGACGGATTCCCGGCACAGCCTACTGGGCATTTGCCTTTCAGCCTGCAGCTCTCAAGATGAATTCACGGCACTTATCCTGCTTTCTCGCACCAACCGAAAGCTCTCTGAAGGATTGCGTTGCCGCTACTACTTCCTGGTCATCGCTTTTATTTAATATTTTTTTGATATTTTACCCTGATACAGTGTATTTGTCAACTGTTTTTTAGATACTTACTTCTCACTACTAATAATTATAATATTAAATACAACACTTTCTAAAGAAAGAATATACACTTTTGAAAAATTAAAGGAGATTATACAAAGAAGGCCTCAAAGTCTTCTGTATAACATTAAAAATATTACAAAAACGCTGAATATGACAGATGCTAAAACAAATAAAATATAATTTTTTATTGGTGAGTAGAATATTCCTTTTTACTCTTCATAATTCACCTTCTTTTCAAATTTATATCCAAGCCCCCTAATAGTTTTTAAATATATAGGTTTCCTAGGATTGGATTCTATTTTCTCTCTCAAGTTACTTATATGAACCATAATTGTATTGTCATCTCCAAAATAATTTTCTTCCCAAACTGACTCAAATATTTCCCTTTTAGTAAATATCTTCCCTGCATTTTCCATTAGTAATTTCAGTATTTTATTTTCAATAGATGTTAATAAAACTTCTTCATCATTTACTTTAACCAACATATTAAATGTATCTAAGGATATCTTTCCTATAATTATTTCTTTTTTCATTGGGAGTATTAATATTTAGATTATAAAATCTTCTCCGCTGAGCTTGTACTCTCGCAGAAACCTCTAACGGGTTAAAAGGCTTTGTTATATAATCATCTGCCCCAAGTCCTAATCCTAAGATCTTATTGTTATCCTGATTTTTCACGGAGAGAATCAAAATAGGTATATTGTAATGTTCTCTGATTTTTTTAGTTAAGTTAAATCCATCTATATTTTGAAGCAGCTCCCATGCCTCAAGTCCATCCTTTGCTTTTACTAATTCAAACCCATCCTTTTCTAAATATAACTCCAGTATTTCAATGATTTCTACTTCATCATCAGCAATAAGAAGCTTATAAGGCAAATCATTTCTCCCTACGACACTATTTAATATTTCATATAAAGATCTATTATCTTCAAATAAATTTTCTTTCCAATTATAATCCAATTCATCTAGCAAAAGAGCGCTAACCTTAACATACTTTAAGTTAAAGCTTAAGATAACCTTAAGATTTAACTTAATAGGAAATGCAAATAAAATCCTTATATCCATTTATTTGCTTCATTTTTGTTTTTGCAACTAAAAATATTTTTTTCTATTTAACCTTCCAATTCGTCATATCTCTTTTCCCCTTAAAAACTCAAATAAAAAAACATGGTTTAAAAGTCTTTAGTTGACTTACATAAACCATGTTCCCTATAGTATTTCATATGAACGATGATACAAAAGCTCGCTCAACTTAAAATCTTGACTTTCACTTATAAGCCGCCTTTTAAAATAGGTGATTTATTAATCCGAAAAAGCATACTAGAGATTATCTTGAATCCATATAAATCAACACCGCACTAATAATAATGACTGATACTGTTAACAAAAAAGCAATACATATAACTGGTTCAAACAAATACTCAATAGCAGAATCCTTGAGGGCTCCCAGCCATTCAAAACCATTCGCTAGAGCAAACATATGTAGAAAGTGTAGTGCATAAAATTCTATAGACAGAACAAGTGTCCCAAGAATAATCCCTAACCAACCTACGATAGATTTCTTCATAT
>CALGOY010000127.1 GCA_937960725.1 uncultured Bacillota bacterium | reverse complement strand
GGAAGCTTCGGATAAAAAGAGTGATGGAGCTAGCAAAAGCGATGAAGATAGCGAATATGCAAGAAAAGTAGCCTATGCTAGAAAGTATTACAATACTTCAAATCCCGCTATACCTGAACTTTTAAATTCGGGAGATGTGGGAGATGCAGAGGGAGTATTGGAAGTCCTACCCGATGGATACGGCTTTTTACGCTCCAACAATTATTTATCAGGCAGCGACGATGTATATATTTCCCAATCGCAAATCCGAAGATTTAACCTAAAGACAGGAGATTTAGTCGCTGGAAAGACCCGCAAATCAAAAGATGGAGATAAATTTCAAGCTTTACTGTATGTTACTGCGGTAAATGGAGAGGACCCTGAAAAAGCAAATTTTAGAACACCCTTCGAAGAATTAACTCCCATTTATCCAAATGAAAGGATCACCTTAGAAGATCCTGAGAATCCTAAGGAGTTAGCAACACGCCTTATTGATTTAATATCACCAATAGGAAAAGGCCAAAGGGGTTTGATCGTAGCTCCCCCCAAGGCTGGAAAGACAATTCTTCTTAAAAAAATTGCCAATAGCATTGCCAAAAACCATCCTGATATATACTTAATAGTGCTGTTGATAGATGAGCGGCCAGAGGAAGTAACGGATATGAAGAGATCTATCAAAGGTGATGTTGTATATTCCACCTTTGACGAGCTTCCCGAAAATCATACTAAGGTGGCCGAAATGGTGCTGGAGAGGGCTCAAAGGCTTGTTGAACACGGCCGCGACGTGGTTATCCTCATGGATAGCATCACTCGTCTTGCCAGAGCCTATAACTTAACAATTCCGCCTACAGGCAGGAGCCTTTCTGGAGGATTAGATCCAGGAGCCTTGCATAAACCTAAGCGTTTCTTTGGAAGCGCCCGCAATATTGAAGAGGGCGGCAGCATGACTATTATAGCTACTGCGCTTATCGATACGGGAAGCAGGATGGACGAAGTTATATATGAGGAATTTAAAGGAACTGGAAATATGGAGATCCATCTGGATCGCAGGCTTTCAGAAAAGCGAATATTCCCAGCTGTGGATATAGTTCGTTCAGGAACCAGGCGGGAAGAGCTGCTCCTTAGCCAGAAGGAACTGGAGGGAGTATATGCTATCCGCAAGAACTTGAGCGAAGGTCGTCCGGATAAGGTAACCGAGCTAATAATAAATAATTTAATGCGCACAAATTCTAATGATGAATTTTTAGACCTGGTCATGGAACAATTTAATATAATGGAGAAGGAAGGCTATCTAAATGACCGGGATAGTTATAAAGATGTTTATTTTAACTACCGTTAAATAATTGTCTAAAAAGCTGAAGAAGAAAGGATAAAAGGGATAATGGGGAATTTGTCGCCTAAGACGCAGACGCTTCTTAAAACACTAGCTTCAATAGGGTTGGTAGTGCTGCTCATAGCATTTTTCTTTACTAAAGTTATAGGTTATGTGGCTCCCTTTTTAGTGGCACTTTTGATTACGTTTATAATCGAAAAGCCTGTTCAGCTTTTGAGCAAAAAGTTAAAGCTACCGAGGGGATTGGCTGTCGCCATTGTGCTGTTGCTATTTGTAACCTTGTTTGGGGGAGCCATAATTTTTGTGTTTTATAAGCTCATCAGCGAACTGTGGAGATTGGCGCAGGAGATATCCAGGCTGGATATACAGCCTGTGATAGATTTCCTGCGAAATATACTTGAACGGGGACAATCCTGGTATTTCAATTTGCCGGAGGGGCTGGCCAATACTATCGAACAGACGATAAACTCCAATATAAGAAATATCACACAGATATTTAGCAATATTTCATCTAAGTTGATGGCGGCGGCGACTTACATGGCTGAGTTTGTGGTTTCACTGCCTCAGGTCCTAATTTTTATTGTAATTTCATTGGCAGCCACGTATTTTATGAGCCGGGATAGAAATAAGATCGCAGAGTTTGTATATAAGCAGATTCCTCCATCATGGGCCAGCAGGCTGCGTTTTATTAAAGATGACATGATACTAGCCCTAGTGGGTTTTCTCAAGGCTCAGATAGTATTAATGAGCATAACCTTTTTTGAACTCTTAATAGGTTATTTAATTTTAGATGTGAAATATGCATTTTTTTTCGCCCTTTTGACAGCGGTTGTAGATATACTGCCGGTATTGGGCACCGGAACTATACTTATTCCTGCAGCAATTTTTTATTTTATATCCGGCAATTTAGCTAAAGGATTTGGATTCTTAATTTTATATTTGACCATCACAGCCATAAGACAGGCCATAGAGCCTAGGATAGTGGGTAAAAGCTTGGGGCTACATCCACTGGTTACGCTGATGTCGATGTATATAGGGCTTAGACTGTTTGGTGTGATAGGAATATTTTTGGGACCTATTGTAGTGATTATTATCAACACGCTACAAAAAGTAAAGATTTTGCCTTCCTGGAAAACTTGAAAAACCGTTGCAATGTATGGTGGAATTATGTTATACTATATGAGTTATTGAAAGCGAAATTATTAACATATGATATTATCCTAGTGAAAGAGGTGAAAACTATGAAGAAGGATATACATCCAGAATACGGTGAAGCGGTAGTAAAATGCGCTTGTGGAGAAACGTTTGTGACTGGTTCCACAAAAAAGGAGCTAAGGGTTGAAATATGTTCTAAATGCCATCCTTTCTTTACTGGAAAGCAGAAATTGGTTGATACTGGTGGCCGTGTAGAGAGATTTAACAGAAGATACGGTCTGACTGGGAACCAGGGATAAGACAAAAGATCCAAATACAGATTGGGGGACTCCCTGGTCTGTATTTTTTATTATGCCCATAATGGTTGGAAGGAGCTGCTGCAAATAATGAAAAAGAGCAGTATAGGAGGCCAGGCAGTATTAGAAGGCGTAATGATGAAAGCGCCTAAGCGAATAGCCATAGCAGTAAGACGAAGCGATGGAGTTGTTCAGATAAAGAGCGAAGAAGTGACTTCCATAAAGGAGCGATACCCTCTATTTAACTGGCCGATAATTAGAGGAATTGTTAGCTTCGGAGAAACTATGGTACTGGGTGTTCGTTCACTGATGGAATCTGCAGAGCTTTATGGAGAAGCTGAAGTGGAGGAGTATAAGCCTTCTAAGCTTGAGACCTGGCTTTCAGAGAAAACGGGAAAAAATATAGAGGACGTAATGATAGCTTCTGCTTTAGTAATCGCTATCGGTTTTGCCGTCCTGCTATTTGTTATAATGCCAGCTTTTTTGACGAGCCTGCTGCGCCGATGGATTGATAATGGCTTGATTATGAGCTTGGTAGAAGGGCTTATACGCTTGACTACCTTTTTAGTGTATATAGCAGCTATCAGCCAAATAAAGGACATAAAAAGGGTATTTCAATATCACGGGGCTGAGCATAAGACTATTCACTGCTATGAGCATGGAGAAGAGCTGACCGTTGAGAATGCTAGAAAATATACTACACTTCACCCTAGATGCGGAACGGCTTTTTTGCTTATTGTCATGGTGCTCAGCATCCTTACATTTTCTTTGCTGAGCTGGAACAACCTATTGATTAGAATCTTGACTAAGATTTTGCTCCTTCCCATAGTGGCAGGTATTTCTTATGAGATTATAAAATGGGCTGGCGCCAGCGATTCAAAATGGGTAGAAATTATTATGTATCCAGGCTTGATGCTGCAGAAGCTGACTACCAAAGAACCGGATGATGAGCAGCTTCAGGTGGCTATCTACTCTTTTAAGGCCGCAATGGAAGAGCTTAAAGAGCAGGAGGGTGTAGTTTTCGTTGAAAGTGATGGAAGCGCTGAAGATGGGGCAAGAGATGCTGACAAATTGCGGCATACAGATGTCCCAGCTGGAAGCGGGGATGCTACTAGCATATCTGCTCAACTGCGAGAGGGTTGACCTGTATTTAGACCGGGAGCGGGAGATTTCTAAGGAGATAGAAGAAAAATATATTGCTCTTGTTCGCAAGCGGTGTATGGGAGTCCCTATCCAGTATATTATTAAGCACAAGGAATTTATGGGACTTGATTTTTATGTAGACGAACGGGTGCTTATTCCAAGGGCAGATACCGAATGTATTGTAGAGTACGTGATAGAATATGCTAAAAACTTAAAAGTCGATAAGTTAGAAATTATAGATGTAGGCACGGGAAGCGGGGCTATTTCAATAAGCCTGGCCTATTATCTTTCCAACTTTCCCAAAGCTTTTGTAACGGCTGTGGATATTGACGAAGGTGCTTTGGCAGTTGCCAAACAAAATGCGGCTTTTCATAGATTGGAGTCCAGGATTAAGTTTATAAAGAGCGATATGTTTTCTGCCTTAAATGGAAATGAAGGAGATGGATTTGATATTATGGTATCAAATCCGCCTTATATTAGAAGCGATGATATAGAGAAGCTTGAGAAGCAAGTTAGGGATTTTGAACCCCGCCATGCTCTAGATGGCGGGGGGGATGGGCTTTATTTTTACCGTAGGCTGGCAGTGGAGGCGTTGCCATTTTTAAAAGATGGCTCCTTGTGGGTTGTGGAAGTGGGATATGACCAGGCCCATGAGGTAGCCGAAATTTTAAAGAAGGCTAAGTGTTACCGAGATATATCCTTTATAAAAGATTTGCAGGGCTATGACCGTGGGGTTGCAGCGATATTGGATTTGGGAGGAACAAGCATATGCTGGAGAAATTACAAATAATTGAAAAGAGATATGAAGAACTTAATAAGGCAATTTCTGATCCGGAGATTATAAGCAACCAGGAAGAGTGGCAAGCTTTAGTCAAAGAGCACTCAGGATTAGAGGAGATAGTAGCCTGCTATAGGGAATACAAGAAGGTACAGAAGGATATAGACGAGGTCCTCGAGA
>CALGOY010000126.1 GCA_937960725.1 uncultured Bacillota bacterium | reverse complement strand
TTATTATCATAAATAAAATTGACTTAGGCTCCCCTGAAAAAATTGAATCCATTAAAAAAGTTTATGAGAAAACTAAGTATCCGATTATAAGTTTATCCTGCAAACAGGAAAGAGGCTTGGATAAATTAACTGAAGCTATAAAAGACGGAATTACCGCCTTTGCAGGGCAGTCGGGGGTGGGTAAGTCCTCCATAATCAATCTATTATGTCCAGGCAAAGAATTGGAGGTTGGTGAGCTAAGCGATAAAATTAAGAGGGGCAGGCATACAACTAGGCATGTCGAGCTATTACTCCTAGACAATGGAGGCATGGTGGTGGATACCCCCGGATTTAGCATGATGATTATCGATAGCTTGGAGCCGGAAGATCTCCAGCTTTATTATCCAGAGTTTGAACCCTATATAGGGCAGTGCAAGTTTACAGGTTGTATTCACTATCATGAACCTGGCTGCATGGTCAAAGAAGCGGTAGAAGCAGGAGAGATACCAAAAGACAGATACGATAGATATATCAGAATTTACACAGAGTTAGAAGAAAATAGGAGGGACTCATGGTGATTAAGATAGCGCCATCTATTCTCTCAGCGGATTTTTCTAAGCTGGGAGAAGAAATCGCAATAATAGAGCAGGGGGGAGCGGATTATATTCATATCGATGTTATGGATGGTCATTTTGTTCCCAATATAAGCTTTGGACTACCTGTAATATCGGCAATCCGTGACAAGACCCAGCTCCCTTTTGATGTTCATTTAATGATTGACAATCCTATGGATTTTATCGATGATTTTGTTAAAGCCGGTGCTGACAGCATAACGGTTCATGTAGAGGTATTGCCCCATCTCCACAGGGCTATTCAGTATATAAAAGATAAAGGTGTTTCAGCAGGGGTGGCATTGAATCCTTCAACTCCTCTAAACGTGTTAGATTATGTGCTTGAGGATGTCGATATGATACTGCTGATGACAGTAAATCCTGGATTTGGAGGACAAAGATTTATACCTGCAATTTTAAATAAGATTGCACAATTAAGGAAAAGGCTAGATGAAAGGGGCCTTAAAACAGATATTCAGGTGGATGGTGGGGTTTATATTGATAATATTCATGAAATTGCCAAAGCGGGGGCTAATATATTTGTCGCCGGTTCAGCGATTTTTAATGCAGACGATCCTAAGCAAATGATTTCAGATATGAGGAAAAGAGCGGAAAAAGGATGAAGGTGCTCATAATATCAGGAGGGGATTTGGGGGATCCTAGCTGGATTAGAAAAAACCTCCCCCCTTATGATTATGCAATTTGTGCTGATGGGGGGATCCGTTACCTCGATCTATTAGGCATCGATGTCGATTTAATAGTGGGGGATTTTGACTCTGCTCCTAAAGATATATTGGAGAACTATAAAAAGTCCCAAACTCCAATTATTACTTATCCGGTAGATAAGGATAAAACAGATACTCAAATCGCTGTCGACTTTGCCATGGAAAAGGGTGCAAGCCAGGTCTATTTACTTGGAGTGCTGGGGACTCGCTGGGATCATTCTTATGCAAATATTATGCTCCTGCATAGGCTGGAGAAAAATGGAGTAAAGGCCCAGATCTTGCATAGCAATAATATAGTCATGCTTTCTAATAAAGCATTAAAAATCAATGGGAAAATTGGTCAGTTTGTATCACTCCTACCATTTGGGGGCGAGGTTCATATTTCATCCACTGAAGGGTTAAAATATCCAATCTATGGAAAGACCCTCCCAATGGATTTTCCTATTGGAATTAGCAACGTGCTAACAGCTTCCCAAGCAGTGGTGAATATTAAATCCGGCTGGCTTATTGCTGTGCTAGCCCAAGATTAAGAATATATATTGTAACAAAATACGAAAACATGCATATTATATATTAAGTATAACTGGTTAGAGGATTAAATTTTAGGCTTGGGAAGTGAAAGCATGTTTAATAAATATTTTCCTAGAAGAAAATCCCTGGTTGAAAGGATTGTTGGATTGGCACTGGTAGTGGGAGGGATAGTACTGATCTTAATTTATACGCCTTTATGGCTTTGGATGGCAATCCTTGGACTGGGCCTTATAGCCGCAGGTTGGTTTATCGGCTGTGGGTGGAGGTGATAAGCCCATGAGAATCTACGTTATAAAGCTGCCAAAATTTTTAGGAAGGCTAATCAGCAAATTCAGAAGTAAAAATACATAACCAAAGATTTAAAGTTAAAATCAAAAAAACGTGCAACTAAGCACGTTTTTTTTCATTTAAGATTATTTTGGTTGTAGTTATAGAGCTCTTGTTACTTTGCCGGAGCGTATGCAGCGAGTACAAACTTTCAAAGTTTTTCTAGCACCGTTGACGACTACCCTAACCCTTTGCAAGTTGGGAGTCCATGTACGGTTGGTACTTCTCTTTGAGTGACTTACCTTTTTTCCAGTCATTTTTCCTTTTTTACAAATATCACAGACTTTAGCCATTCTCTGCACCTCCTTTTGGTATACAGAAAAGTCCTGCATAATAACGAAAAGAATTAAAACAATAATATTGTACCATTAAGCTGCGATTTTGACAAGAAAAACAAAAATTTCTTCTATTTTAAAGGGAAATATATTTAACCTTGCGTGAATCGCACTTATATTATAAAATATAAACAAATGCCGGAAAATATCTAACCTGGTCACAGGAAGGAGGAAAACTAGTGGGAGCAAAAAAAGTCAACGCGCTGGGAGAGATCGTGATTGCAGATGAGGTTATTGCAACACTAGCAGGAATATCAGCTATGGAATGCTACGGGATTGTAGGCATGGCTTCCAAAAGAGCCACTGATGGTTTGGTAGAATTACTAGGACGGGAAAACTTATCAAGGGGAGTTAAGGTACATACTCATGATGATCAGATTACCATAGATTTGTATGTGATTGTAGAATATGGAATTTCTATCGCTGCTGTTGCTAGAAATATAATTGAAACGGTGAAATATAACGTAGAAAACTTTACGGGAATGAATGTGAATAGAGTAAACGTAATGGTCGAAGGTGTCAGGGTGTAAGGTTTTCAGTAACCAAAGGAGGTACACAATCTTGAATCACGGATATATTGACGGAAATAAACTTAGACAGATGTTTTTAGCCTCTGCCCATTTCTTAGAAAAGAATAAGCAATCGGTAAATGCTTTAAACGTTTTTCCAGTTCCGGATGGGGACACCGGAACCAATATGGCCCTGACAATGATGGCTGCAGTAAAAGAAATTCAAAGCTTCAGAGGAGAGCGGCTGGATAAAATTGCTGATGCTGCTGCCAAAGGGGCATTAAAAGGAGCACGGGGGAATTCAGGCGTTATTTTATCGCAGCTATTGCGGGGATTTGCTAAAGGATTGCAGGGCGTAGATGAAAAAGTTGATACTAAAGGTTATGCTAAAGCACTGCAAGAGGGCGTAAAAACCGCATATAAAGCAGTTATGAAACCCGTAGAGGGGACTATGCTGACGGTAGCACGGGTTACTGCGGAAGAGGCTGTAAAGATTTCAAAAAAGCTTTCGGATTTTAAAATTTTTTATAAAGAAATAATAAAGGTTGCCAAACAAACTCTGGATAAAACTCCTGAGATGTTGCCCGCCCTTAAAGAAGCAGGAGTAGTAGACTCAGGAGGTATGGGCATCCTTTACCTCATGATGGGCGCCGGCGAGGCACTGAGCGGGGAGATAGATGTTGACGCTATTTCATATGCAGAGCAAGCTCCGGAAGTTGTTAAGCCGGATGGGGAGGAACTAGAGGATATTAAGTTTGTATATTGTACCGAGTTTCTTATCAAGAATCTGTTCCCTTACGTGAGCAAGGAAGATGTAGAGAATCTTAAGGAAAGGTTAGAAAAATTAGGGGACTCATTGGTGGTCGTAGGGGACGAGGATTTAATAAAGGTCCATGTACATACTAATATGCCCGGAAAGGTGCTGCAATTAGCTCTACGCTTCGGCGAGCTATCTGGGATTAAAATTGATAACATGAAGGAGCAGCATCGTAGCTTGATAGATATAAGCGAAAGTGAAGAAGCGGAAGAGAAGGAATACGGGTTTATTACGGTGGCCATGGGCGAAGGCATTAGTTCTATATTTAAGGATTTATCCGTCGATTATGTAATTGAAGGCGGGCAGACGATGAATCCCAGCATAGATGACTTGCTGAAGGGTATAGAAAAAGTCAACGCCAAGAATATATTTATCCTTCCGAATAATAGCAACATAATTTTGTCAGCAAAACAAGCTCAGGAGATCAGCAAAAAGCACGTAATTGTAATCCCAAGCAAGTCCATTCCTCAAGGCTTAGCTGCACTGATTGCATTTAATGGAGAGGCTGATTTGGATACTAATATCAAGGCTATGAACGAAGCTATGGCCTATGTAAAAACTGGCCAGGTCACCTACGCGGTCCGAGATTCTTCTTTTAATGGAGTATCCATAAAAGAAGGAGATATTATAGGGATTGTAGATGGAGAAATTTTAAGGGCCGGGAAGGAAATAGACCATGTGACTAAAGAGTTGCTTTCGGATATGCTGGATGAGGATAGCGAAATTATTACGCTCTTATACGGAGCCGATGTTTCAGAAGATGAGGCAGAAAAGCTCGGCCAGTTTTTAGAAGAAGCTTATCCGGATTTAGATGTAGAAATCCATTATGGAGGCCAGCCGCTGTACTATTATATTATATCTGTGGAATAATTTTTATAAACGATATATTTGCGAAGCAGTACGGGAAAGAACTGAAGATTAATCTTCAGTTCTTTCGCTTTAATATATTAAAAAATGGTGATGAAATTATGGATATACTAGCGGAATCAATTCAATCTCTCAAGGGAGTAGGTCCAAAAAAAGCTGCTTGCTTAAAAAGGCTGGGCTTAGAAACAATAGAAGATATTCTTTATTTTTTTCCTAGGGATTATGAAAGGCGAGGGCCGATTATAAAAATTAAAGATATAGTTAGCGAGCAAAAAGTAGCTCTTAAAGTAAAGTTTAGTGGCAGATCCGGAGTTGTTAGGCGAAAAAATGTCTCTATCGTCAGGTGGAGAGCAAAGGATGATACGGGATTTGTTGATTGTGTATGGTTTAATCAACCCTATAGAGCTTCTGCTTATGATTGCGATACTGAGTATTACATCTTTGGTAAAGTGGAATACCGCTATGGGCGTATGCAGATTCAAAACCCCATAGTTGAAAAATACGATCCAGATGAGCACGATTTTGAGTCTATTACACCCGTATATCCCCTAACTAAGGGCATTACCCAACGGGATATGCATAAAATTGTAAAGCAAGTCCTTGAAAAGTTGGATGGCTTACTAGAAGATCCCATACCAAGGGAGCTAAGGGAAAAATTTGGGCTTGCCTATAAAGATTTTGCCATCCATCAAATACACTTTCCCCTTTCCCAGCAAAATCTAGATATGGCAAGGAGGAGACTGATTTTTGAAGAATTTTTCACTCTTCAGATCGCTTTAACTTACATAAAAGGACAGTATAAGCAGAGAAAGAGCGGGATTTTGTTTAAGTGGGATGAAAAGCTATTAGAAAAATTTGAAAGGAGTCTCCCTTTTTCCCTTACTAGGGCCCAGCAGAAAGTGAAAAATGAGATTATCAGGGATTTTAAAAAAGGCACGCTCATGAACCGATTGGTGTATGGAGATGTGGGTTCCGGGAAGACTATTATAGCGGCCATCGCCCTATATATCTGCGTTATAAGCGGATATCAAGGGGCCTTGATGGCACCTACTGAGATTCTCGCTAAACAGCACTGGGAGTCGTTTGAAAAACTTTTTAGCAATTTAGAAGTAAGAATTGCCTTTTTAGCAGGCTCAACCAAAAGTCGGGAAAAAAGCGAAATAAAATCGCTATTATCTCAGGGGAAGATAGATATTTTAATAGGCACCCACGCTGTTTTACAAGAGGATGTAGTATTTAAAAATTTAGGATTGGTTGTTACAGACGAGCAGCATCGCTTTGGAGTTAGACAGAGGGCTATTTTAAGCAATAAGGGCAGATCTCCTCACGTTCTAGTAATGTCTGCCACTCCCATTCCTAGAACTTTAGCCCTTGTGCTATATGGAGATTTGGATATTTCTCTAATCGACGAACTTCCGCCGGGCAGGAAGCCTGTAAAGACATACCATGTTCCCCTATCCATGAGGGAAAGGGTATATAAATTTATAAGAAAACAGGCGGCCCAAGGGCATCAGACCTATTTAGTTTGCCCTTTAATAGAAGAATCGGAAGCTCTTGATCTCCAATCTGCTCAGGAACTTTATCATTCTTTAAGCCGTGGTGCTTTAAAAGACCTGCGCCTTGGGCTTATCCATGGAAAGATGGCTACAGCTGATAGGGATAATGTAATGGCTCAATTTGTCAACGGCGAAATCGATGTTCTCGTTTCAACAACGGTTATAGAAGTAGGCGTTAACGTGCCTAA
>CALGOY010000125.1 GCA_937960725.1 uncultured Bacillota bacterium | reverse complement strand
TTAAGTAAATAACATAATCCCTAAATCCAATATTGTAAAGAATTGTATAATGGCCTTTATAGTTGGGGGAATTATCTGTACCATAGGACAGGCTATCAGTAATTTAGCTAAAAATTATTACCAGCTGAGTCAAGAGGAGGCAGGAGCCTTTACTTCTATTATAATGATTTTTTTAGGATCTTTGTTGACTGGATTAGGTATTTATGATGATATTGGGAAAAGAGCTGGTGCAGGTTCCATTGTACCTATAACAGGTTTTGCAAATTCTATAGTTTCTCCAGCGATGGAGTTTAAAAGGGAAGGATATGTCTTTGGAGTTGGTGCTAAATTGTTTTCAATTGCAGGACCTGTTTTGATTCACGGCATTAGTGCTTCAGTAATTGTAGGGCTAATCTATTATTTTGTAGTGAAGTAGGGGGATAGATATGGCAATAAATAGAATTGGAGGGCAGACTATTAGATTTACCAATAATATTCCCAAAATCATCTCTAGAGCGGCTATTGTCGGTAGAAAAGAAGGAGAAGGTCCCCTTGGAAAATACTTTGATAAGGTTTTAGAAGATAATCTATGGGGAGAGAAAAGCTGGGAGAGAGCAGAGAGAAGGATATTTCAAGAAACGGCTGAATTAGCTCTAACTAAGATCGGAAAAAAACCTCAGGATATCCACTGTTTGTTAGGAGGAGACTTACTTAATCAGATTATTACCGCCAATTTTGCAGCTCGATCTCTAGGGATCCCTTTCTATGGCTTATTTGGAGCCTGCTCTACTTTGACCGAATCTTTATCTATAGGCTCCGTTTTAGTGGACGGAGGATACGCTGACGATGTTTTGTGCGTAGTTTCCAGCCATTTTTGTACAGCGGAGAGACAGTTTCGCTTTCCGCTAGAGATGGGAACTCAAAGACCTCCGACTGCACAGTGGACTGTCACAGGCGCAGGTGCCTTTATTTTATCAAGTGAAGGGGAAGGTCCTTGTATTACCCATGTAACTACGGGGAAAGTCATAGACTACGGTATAAAGGATGCTAACAATATGGGAGCAGCCATGGCTCCAGCGGCTGCAGACACCTTTAGAGCTTACTTTAAAGATACGAATGAAGGTCCAGAAGATTTCGACCTAATCGTATCAGGATATTTAGGTATATACGGCCGTCAACTTGCAATAGATTTACTAAAAAAAGACGGCTATAACATAGAGGATCGATTTATCGATTGCGGATGTGAAATATTTAGCGAAGAACAGGACACCCATGCAGGGGGTAGCGGCTGCGCATGTTCGGCAGTAGTGCTTGCAGGCTATTTGTTGAAAAAGATGGAGGAAGGCGAATACAGCAGAATTTTAATGGCGGCAACGGGAGCTTTGCTTAGCACTACCAGCAGCCAGCAGGGAGAAACAATTCCTAGCATTGCCCACGCAATTGTAATAGAAAAGAGGGGATGAGACTTTGGACTATTTGAAAGCTTTTATAACAGGGGGCCTTATATGCGTAATTGGTCAAATTCTTATAGACAAGACTAATATAACATCGGCAAGAATTTTGGTATCTTTCGTAACAGCAGGAGTTATATTAACGGCTCTCGGCATCTATGAACCTATTGTAAAATTTGGTGGAGCCGGAGCTACTGTACCACTGCCTGGATTCGGATATACTCTAGCTAAAGGTGCCATAAAGGGTGTAAAAGAATCTGGGATACTAGGGGCCTTTACGGGAGGTGTAAAGGCTACTGCAGGAGGTATAACTGCTGCGGTTGTATTTGGATATATTATTGCTATCCTATTTGATCCCAAGGCGAAGAGGTGAGTTGGAATAAAAATAAAAAAATAGAAGCAAATAAGGCAATCGAATTTATCGCCTTATTTGCTTCTTTCATTAGCTTCCGTTATATTGGTTTAGCTAATTTTGTGGTTGATTTTGAGGTTGATCCTGTGGTTGATCTTGAGGTTCTTCTGGTTTTACATCTCCATTTCCGCCATCTCCTATTGAACTGAAAATATCCTTATATAGTTGAATAAGATTATCCATGGCCTCTTGAGCAACTGCAGGATCAAATACAGGAAGCTGTGTAATGACATCCTGTCCCTCTCCCGACGGTAGATTTGCCTTGCCATTTTCCAAGGCTTTCTCTAAGGAGGCGATTGCATTGTTGAGAATTTGCTTTTGTTGTTGAGTCAACAGGCTGTCATATTTACTCATATCAGCTTTAACCTGAGCGATTAGTGCCGAAGCTTGCCGCTTCATAGTTTCCCGCTGTTGCTCGCCTGCAAACCACTCTTCTGTATGCAGAGCACAGAAATATTGCCTATGTTCGGGGTTATTGTAATCAACATTTTGCAATTCTGCTGCATTTTTTACTGCACCAGGCAAGTATTTTGCTAGCTGTTCACTGGATAGATGCTGATATGGAGAATCTTTTGGTATGACTATAACAGATTTTTTCTGTCTATGCTCTGCTGGGCAGAAGGGTGAGGGCCTCTTACCCGAATAGATGCATACTTCTACCTCAACATGCATATCACACACATCGTCTGGGATAGCATCTTTTGGAAACCATTCTGTGACCAATCCTCGACCGCTTACATCGTTTGCGCAAAGATTTCCATTGGGTCGTTTTCCGGAGACACCACAGACAGTGAATCTTACCACATTATCTGGGACTTTTTCGTAGAAATCAATACTTTCTAGATCGCTATGGATAGCTTCCATAAAAGTCTTCCATAGTGGAGCAGCAAACTTGCCTCCTGTTGACCCTGAAACAAAAGGTTGAAAATAATCGTGCCCAATCCATACGGTTGCTGTATAGTAGGGAGTAAATCCTGCGAAGTATACTCCCTTAAAATCACTGTTAGTACCCGTCTTTCCTGCAACTTTTATAAGTTGCCCATTTTTGTTTTTTATTCTAACGGTCGCAGTACCTCCGTTTACAACGTCCTGCATCCACTCAGTTAGGATAAAGCTGGTGCTTTCTTTAAATACTACTCTTCTAATTTGAAAGTCGCTAGAGTTTAATATTTCATTTCCGTCTTTATCTAAGACTCTGGTGAATGATATAGGTTCCTGATATATTCCTTTGTTAGCAATTGCTGCATAGGCTCCAGCCACTTCAATCATATTGTTTCCATACGTTCCAAGGGCTAAATCCGCCGGTTGTTCTGTTACGTCGGTTAGGCCTAGTTCTCTCAATTTATCGGCGGAATATTTAGGGCCAACCCGATCAAGGACTATTCTGGCTGCAACTACATTTAGAGATTTAGTGATTCCTCTGCGCACCGAAGTAGGACCTTCAAAGCTGCCACCGCCATAGTTTCTGGGATAAGGATATTTTCCACCTGTCCAGCCCTCTATAGGCGCCGGTATATTCTCCAATATAATCCCGCCGGGATAACCCATTTCAATAAAGGGCCCGTAGACGGAAAGAGGTTTTATAGATGAGCCTAAGGGGAGCTTACCTTGGAAGGCCCTGTTGAACTGCCGCTTTCCGGTGGGAGGTTGTTTACCTCCGACTATAGCTCGAAGCTCTCCGGTATGCTGATCTATAACTACTGCAGCAGCTTGCGGCTGTTGTATACCTTGGCTGCTGGTATTATAAATAGAACTAGTGAATTTAGGATAATTCTTATAACTATATACAGCTTCTTCAACTGTTTTCTGTATTTCGGGGTCGAGGGTGGTATAAATATGGAGACCTCCAGAGTATATATATTGTTCTGCTTTACGCCTGCCTTCTTCCCCTTTCCAGCCCTTTACTTCCATAAGCCTATCTCTTACGTCTTGGATTACATACTCAATAAAGTACTTCATTGGATAATCGTTGTTGGAAGGTTCCTCAATTATATTTAAGGCTTTTTTCGCTTCCTCAACCGAATCTATTCTAGCGCTTTCATATTCTTCTTTCGTGATGCTTCCTGTTTCATACATTCTACTTAAAACTAAATTGGTTCGGTCGATAGTCCATTCTGGCTTGTTTCTATCATAGAAGTTTGCTCTAGGGTCATACCTCCAGGGATTTTTTGTAATACCTGCCAGCAGCGCACATTCCTGTAGGGTTAACTCATTTAACTCTTTACCAAAATAATCTTTAGCAGCGGCTTTAACTCCGTAGTTTGATCCTCCCAAATGGATAGTATTTAGGTAAGCTTCTAATATTTGATCTTTGGTGTACTTTTTTTCCAGCTGGATAGCAAGATACATTTCCTGGATCTTTCTCTTATAGCTAACCTCCGGAGTCAATATGGTATTTTTAATCAGCTGCTGGGTAATCGTACTAGCTCCCTGAACCGTTTCGTTGCGCAAATTATGAACTACGGCACCAAACAAGCGTTTTACGTCGATGCCTTTGTGTACATAAAATCGGGCATCTTCAATAGCTATAAATGCTTTTTTAAGCATTTCCGGTATTTCATCTATAGTAGCCCAGACGCGGTTTTCATAGCCATAATATTCAGTAATCAAGTTTCCATATCTATCGTAGATAAAAGATGTTTCGCTTTGATCCTGAATTTGTGCCACATCCAATTCCGGAGTAGAATCTAGATAGGCTTTTCCTACTCCAATAACTGCACCAAATCCGGCAAAACCGACGACTAAAAACAAAATGATAAATAGGCGTAAAGTAGTGACAAAAACAGAAAGGAAAAAATTAGGCTCCCTTTTTTCCCTTGTAAAAAAGCGCATAATAGAACTATTTTTTTGTTCTTTACTTTCATTATTTTCCCTCTTTACTGTATTTTCGCTCTTTGCTGTAGAAGCAGGCTTTACAGGATTTTCCGACCTGCCCTTAAAAAGCCAATTAGGCCAGTTAAATTTCATTTTCATAAAAATTCCTCCATAAGTTAGACATCGGTTTTGCTATAATTATATCACAAGCTGTCAATATGGGGAATAAAAATTGTATTAAAACCAGTTACTTTACATACAGCTGTAATTATGTTATTATAAATTAGCAATTTATTCGGAAAACAGGAGGTTGTCCAAATATGGCAGGACATTCAAAATGGGCTAATATAAAACATAAAAAACAAAAAGTTGATGCCCAAAGGGGTAAGCTCTTTACTAAATTGGGTAGAGAAATTGCAGTTGCAGTAAAAGAGGGCGGTAGCGATCCTGATACAAATCCGCGTTTAAGAGATGCTATTGCTAAAGCCAGGGCTGCTAATATGCCCAACGAAAATATTGAACGGAATATAAAAAGAGCTGCCGGGGAATTAGGAAGCGTAAATTATGAAGAGATAACCTATGAAGGCTATGGTCCCCATGGAGTAGCTGTTATAGTTCAAGCTTTGACGGATAATAGGAATCGAACAGCTAGTGAAATGCGCTATCTATTTGATCGAAGTGGCGGCAGCCTTGGGGCTACAGGATGTGTATCCTGGATGTTTGAGCGAAAAGGTTTGATCATAATTGAGAAATCGGATTCTATAGATGAAGATGAACTTATGATGCAGGCATTGGAGGCAGGCGCCGAAGATATCGAGGAAGAAGATGAAATCTATGAAATATTGGTAGAACCTGCCCGGTTTACACAAGTTCGCGAAGCTTTAGAGCAGGCAGGATATAAGTTTGCATCTGCTGAAATTGGAATGTTTCCACAGAATTATGTCAGCTTAAATGAAGAGCAAAAGGAACAGGTTTTATCTTTGATAGATAAGCTAGAAGATCACGATGATGTTCAAAGTGTCTATCATAACCTAGATATTGGTGAAAATTAATATATTATTTATTGTCTTATTATCATTAAAAAAACCTTCCCCATATACTGGATATAAACAGTTATATTGGAGGAGGTTTTTTTTATGCAAAAAAGTTATGAAAGAGCTAAGGCTATTTCATATTCTAATCGGTGGGCCCTCGGAAGGAATCCATTGTACTACGATTATAGCAACTTAGGCGGCGACTGTACTAATTTTATATCCCAATGTATATATGCGGGGAGTGGAGTAATGAATTATACCCCAACATGGGGATGGTATTATATCGACGCTAACCGAAAGGCCCCTGCATGGACAGGAGTAGAATATTTATATAGATTTTTGACCCGAAGCGAAAAATCTCCCGGCCCCTATGGCGAACAAGTGAATATTGGGGATATAGAACCGGGGGATATTATTCAACTAGCCTTTGATGAAAAGGGGAATTTCGGCCATTCTCTTTTCATTGTAGAGTGTGGAGCTATTCCCGATATAAACAATATATTTATAAATACCCATAGCTATGATAGGTTGAGATATCCCTTAAATCAGTATCATTGGAGCAGAATTCGCTTTATAAAAATACTTGGGGTTAGAGTTTAATTTTTATCTAAATGCAATTAAACGTATAAAAAAGATAAAAATGGAAACACTATAGTCCAAATAATATCCGGAGGGATTATAGTGTTTATAAAGCACAAATGGAAAAGTATTTTAACCCTAGTTGTTGCTATGGCGGTGACGATGACAGCGGGGTA
>CALGOY010000124.1 GCA_937960725.1 uncultured Bacillota bacterium | reverse complement strand
TAGGACAAATATAGAGATTATGGTAAATAGCGGGATAGGAAGTAAAGAGAGCTCTAAATCGTGCTTAATAGTAAATAATCCATGTCTAACTAAAGAACAAGTAGACAAAATAAAAAATAAATATAAACATGATGATGACAAAGATCTAAAAACTGCCCAGGAAATATATGAAGAGATGTGTGACGTATGCAAAATATTTGGTTCGAATTATTTTGCATCTAAGCTATCAATCAGGGATTCTACGTTGAAAGGCGAAAAAGCATATATTCAAAAGAGGGATGGAGTTGCTATTGATAGAGAAACAGGCGCTGCAGCGGATAATAAGAAATACGACTACGAGCAAGTGGCTGCGGGCGCAGAATTTAATTTTTATATGACTGTAGATAATCTTGACGATGAGCTTGTGGATTTATTTAAGTTAATTATTAATATATTAGATAGTGGAGAATTGCAGCTAGGCGGTAAAACCACTTATGGCCTTGGCAGGGTTCAATTGATAGATTATGAAATATATAAAATAACCAATCAAAACTTAAAGCAATATCTCCTAGAAGGCTTGTCTGATGAAATGAGGTGGAGTTATGTTTAGTAAGCTTTATAATGAAGCAATAATCAGGCTTGATATGGAGACCGTTAGCCCCTTGTTTATTAAAGCAGCTGAAGACAGTTCCTTAGATCCAACTGCGGCAGATAATACGTATTTAGCATTTTATAAAGATGGTGAACTGGTGCCGGTTATTCCTGGGACAAGCATTAAAGGTGTGCTTAGAAGCAGTGCAGAAGAACTTATTAAATCTCAAGGTTTAGAACCTTGTAATATATTAGATAATAAACAAAACTGTGCTGGTATTTTGAGAAGAGAGCAGCAAAGATTAGAAAAAAAATATAGTGCCAAGGAAAAATACGATAAAAGCTGTCCGATATGCAAGCTATTTGGCTCAAATGTAATGAAAAGCAGAATTTATTTCTATGATGCCTTTCCGGAAGGAGAGTATAGAATAGGGAAAAGGACATCTGTTGCAATAGACAGGATAACAGGTGCTAGCAAGGGCGGTGCGCTTTTCGATTTTGAATATGTAGAGTATGCTAGATTTAAATCCGAAATCAAATTAAAGAATTTTTTCGCATGGCAATTGAAGCTTATCTATAAGCTTTTTGAGAGGAGAAACAATAGATTGATAACCTTTGGTGGGTTAACTTCAAAAGGCTTTGGCAAGATAAAAATAGACAATATCGATCTGGAATTGCGTTATTATAATAAATCCGAGCTTCCTCAGGGATATGTTGAAAAAGATTATTATATATCTAGAAAAATAAATGGAATAGAAAATGTAAAACGAGCTTTAAAAGGCATTTGTATTAATGAAAATACCGTCAAAAGGTGTGATTTGGAAAATGAACAAGCCATATGATTTTGTACCTTTTTTAAAATGCGAGCCTTATAAAAGTAGGGGCAAGCTCCATGAAGGAACTATACCCATAACTATAAGAACGCTTACCCCGATACATATATACTCTGGAAGCCATAGCATTGATGAAAATAAAAATATATTTAAATCTTTCATAAGAGTAAACGATAGGCTTATAATTCCAGGCACCAGCTTGAAAGGCGTTGTAAGAAGCATTGCTGAAGCCATATCTTATAGCTGCTATACTGCACCTAAGAAGGGGATAGATAAACAAAAGCTACCTAGCGGAATTTATCATGATAGAACAGAAAGATGTATTACTTGCGATATGTTTGGAATCGTGGGA
>CALGOY010000123.1 GCA_937960725.1 uncultured Bacillota bacterium | reverse complement strand
AAATATGCTAGATGCTGATAAACTTATAAGTTGGTGGAAAATATGTAAATAGCATGGCTTTTATGATATAATTAAGAAGGTATGTTGCATACCTTCTTATTTATGTTTAATTAACAGTTTAAAATAATTAGCTTAAAGGTGAGAATTTTGAAAGAAGAGTTATTGGTACCTGTAGGAAATCAAGATGCTCTTAAAGCAGCTGTACTCAGCAGAGCTGATGCAATATATCTGGGTGGACAGAAGTTTAATGCAAGGGGAAGGGCAGATAATTTTAATAATGAACAGCTGATAGAAGCAATCAGGTATGCCCATCTATATGGGGTAAAGGTATATGTGACTTTTAATACTTTGATAAAGCAAAAGGAGCTGTCGGAGGCCAGGGATTTTGCAGAATTTTTGTACCACAATCATTGTGATGCAGTAATAGTTCAAGACTTAGGCCTTGCAGCTATGATAAAAAAATATTTTCCTCAATTAGAGCTTCATGCCAGCACCCAGATGACGATACACAATTTAGAAGGAGTAAAAATGCTGGAAGATTTGGGGTTTAAACGGGTTGTATTAGCTCGTGAATTGACCCTTGAAGAGATAGAATATATTGCCCAGAATACTTCCTTGGAACTGGAAACTTTTATCCATGGCGCCTTGTGCGTGTGTTATTCAGGGCAATGCCTAATGAGCAGTATATTGGGAGGACGCAGCGGCAATAGAGGGCTGTGCGCTCAACCTTGCAGGCTTCCTTATAGATTAGAAAAAGAAGGAGTGGAAGGAAGTTATAGGGATGTAAAGAAGGGATATTTGCTAAGTACAAGGGACTTGGCAACATATTCTTTTCTGGACAAGCTTATTAAAGCGGGGGTAAAATCATTTAAGATTGAAGGAAGGTTAAAACGTCCAGAATATATCGGGGTTGTGACGGGGATTTATCGCAAAATACTTGATAACATCTATCAAGGCAGTATTCCAGCCTATAGCCCAGAGGATGAGGAAAGCCTTCTGCAGATATTTAATCGAGGAGGTTTCTGCTCTGGCTATTACTTTGGCACCAATAATAAGCAGTTGACATCAGTCGATAGGCCTGACCACTGGGGGATACGAATTGGAAAGGTAGTGGCTGTTCGTAACAACTGGATAGATGTTGAACTAGAATCTTCCTTGGAAGTAGGGGATGGAATAAGATTTATCAATTCCCAAAGCGGCGAATGGGGCCAGGAAGTGACTAGGATGAAGGACAGCTGCGGCAGGGAATTAAGCAGGGCTATCCCAGGGACGGTAGTGTCTATAAAAAGAATACTAAAACATAAAACGCTGCATCCAGGAGCGCAGGTATGGCGGATTTCGCAAAAAAGTCAGCTGGAGCAGGCATCTGCTCAGTTTAACTCAAAATATGCTAAGAAGATACCCGTTTCTATTCGTGGAGTTTTCAAGGTGGGGCAGGTTCCTTTAATAGAGATGGAGGACTTAAAAGGGGTAAAAGTAATAGCTATTGGACAGCAGAAGGTAGAAGCTGCCCGAAGAGCGCCCTTGTCTAGGGAAGATATAGAAAAGCAGATAGATCGTCTAGGGAATACGCCCTTTGAGATTGAAAGAATAGACATAGATATGGATGATAGAGTATTTGTGCCCCTGTCTTTAATCAATGAATTGAGAAGATCAGCAGTATCGGATTTGATGGATAATCGGATAAAGGCCATGGAGTCCCCTAGGTTGAAAATAAGTAACAGGCAGGAAAGTTATGGAGCAAATAATAATTACATTGATGATGCAAATGATAGGGTGAAGCTCTATATTTATACTGATAAATTAATAGAAGATGACTATATCTTACAAAAGATTGATGGCTTCGGATTTATACCTGAAGATTGGCAGCTGGACTATGAAGTACTGGAAAGCTATGTCAATAGCTTAAAAGAAAGGCAGATTAGGACTAGGCTGGTATTGCCAAGGATTATGAGGAAGGAAGATATTGAACTAATTGAAGAATTGAATCCAAATATTTGGAGGCTGTTTGATGCTTATCAGGCTGGAAATTTGGGAGCTATCTATTACTTGAAAGAGAAAGGGATAAAAACTATAATAGGGGATAATTTCTTAAATATATTCAATGCTAGCAACATAAAGCAACTGGCTGATTTGGGGCTGCAAGGAGTCATCCTCTCGCAGGAACTACAATACCGCGAGATTAAGGATATAGTTGCTAGATCTGCCATTCCATGCGAATTGATGATTTTTGGATATATTCCATTGATGATAACAGAATACTGCCCTGTAGGAGGAGTAAAAAAAGGCTGCGCAAGTTGTAGCCTAGATAACGGATATAAATTGATTGATCGCAAGGGCATGAATTTTTCTTTAAAGCGTAAGAAAATTGCCCGCTGCTATACTGAAATATTAAACAGTCAAATACTTCTTGTGACAGATGAAATGGAAAAAATAGCGGAAACAGGGGTGCGGCGTTATGGCATCAACTTGGAAGGATGGAGCTTGGAGGAGATTAAAAAGATTGTAGCCTTGCACCGATTTGCTTTAGATAATCCTGGGAAGAGATTTCCTAGGGATTTGGATAATTTTTTATCCAAATTGAAAAGTAGAGGTTTTACCAAAGGTCATTTCTTTAGAGGTGTTGAATAGGAGGATTAAGGAGAATAGCCATGGATGAGAGAACACTTAGAGTATTAGAATATAAAAAGATCATACGACAACTAGCATCCCATGCTCAATCTGAATTGGGCAAATCCCTTATTATGGAGCTTAAGCCGTTTACAGAACAAAGCACAGTAGAAAAGAAGTTGGATGAAACCGATCAGGCTGAAACTCTTATTGCACATATTGGTTCATCTCCAATGGACAGTTTTCCTGACATTACTACAGCTCTTAAAAAAGCAGCTGTAGGTTCTGTACTAAGCCCTGGGGAACTTCTGCAGATAGCCCATGTCCTTAAAGTAGCTTTAAAGGTTAAAGAGGCAATAAATAAGTATCCACAGAAAGATAAAATACCTTTAATAGTAGAGCAGGCTGTACAGCTGAAAGCTCACAAGCATCTAATGGAAGAAATACTGCGGTGTATTGAAACAGAAGAACATATATCCGATAATGCTAGCCCTCAGCTGGCCAGCATCCGTAGAAGTATTCAAAGAACCCACGGTAAGATTAGGGATAGGCTCAACAGCCTTATTCATTCGCCACAGTTTCAAAAATATCTCCAGGAACCCATTATAACTATTCGTAATAATAGATATGTAGTTCCCGTAAAACAGGAATATAAGGGCAATGTACCTGGAATGATTCACGACCAATCTTCCAGTGGAGCGACTTTGTTTATTGAGCCTATGCCGGTTGTAGAGGCGAATAATGAGCTGAGGGAGCTATTTATTAAAGAGCAGAAAGAAATTGAAAAAATCCTTGCAGATTTAACCAATAAGGTCCAGTCAGTTAATGAAGATATACGTGTTAATATGGAGGTACTAGCATATTTGGATGTAGCCTTTGCCAAGGGCAGTTACAGTCGCTCATATAGAGGGGTAAGGCCCAAAATTGTCAATCAGAGAAGAATCAAAATAATCAATGGCAGGCACCCTCTTATTAAAGATGAAGAAGTAGTACCAATTACTATAAGGCTGGGCGACGATTTTACTACCCTTGTCATTACTGGACCTAATACAGGGGGCAAGACGGTTACATTAAAAACAGCTGGGCTGTTTGTATTAATGACCCAGTCTGGGCTTCATCTGCCTGCTGATATCGGTACCGAAATGGGAATTTTTGAAGGCGTCTTTGCAGATATCGGAGATGAGCAGAGCATAGAACAAAGCCTCAGCACCTTTTCATCCCATATGACTAATATTGTTCAGATATTAAAAAGATGTAATCAAAATTCATTGGTTTTATTCGATGAACTAGGAGCTGGAACAGACCCCACTGAAGGGGCAGCCCTCGCTATGGCGATTTTGGACTTTTTGAATGAACGGAAAATCTTAACTATAGCTACGACTCATTACAGCGAGCTTAAAGCGTATGCCCTTTCTAAAGCTGGAATGGAGAACGCTTCCATGGAGTTTGATATCGACACCCTTAGACCTACTTATCGATTGCTAATAGGGGTGCCAGGAAAGAGCAATGCCTTTGAAATATCTAAGAGACTTGGGCTTTCTGACGAACTAATCGAAAAAGCGCGGGAATTTTTAACTCAGGAAGATATACGCTTTGAGGATCTTCTGACAGATATGGAAAGGAACCGTATCAAGTCTAGAGAAGAGCGGGAAAAGGCTGCCAAAGAGCTTGAAGAAGCTAGAAAACTTCGCCTTGAGCTAGAGGAAAAGCAGCGGAAATTACACGACAGGGAGAAGGCGATAATACGAAAGGCTCAAGAGGAGGCGAAGCGAGTACTCCAACAGGCTAAAGATGAGGCAGATAGCATTATTAGGGAGATGCAAAAAAGGCTTTCTATGATAGAGGATAGAGAACATAGACGGGCTATGGAAGATGCCCGGGAGAAACTGAGAAACAAGCTGAATGATATGGAAGAAGCGCTAAAAGAGAGTCAAAAACCATCGGCAGGACTTGTAAAGCCTCCTAAAGATCTTAAGCCAGGGGAGACCGTCTATATAACAAACTTAGATCAGACAGGCCAGGTTTTAAGCGTGATGGAACAAAGCGATGAGGTGCAAGTTCAAGTAGGAATTATGAAGATAAACGTCCATATATCCAATTTAAGAAGAGTCGAGGAAAAGAAGGAGGTAATTTCAGGCAGGAGTATTCCCTCCAATCGAAATAGGATGATTTCTATGGAGCTAGACATTAGAGGTCGGAATGTCGACGATGCCCTAATAGAAATAGATAAATATTTGGACGATGTATTTTTAGCGGGACTTAAGGAAGTAACTATAATCCATGGTAAGGGTACAGGAGCCCTAAGAAACGGAATTCATAGGCATTTACGTCGTCATCCCCATGTGGAGTCTTTTCGGCTAGGTAAATTTGGCGAGGGGGAATCAGGAGTTACTATAGTTAAAATAAAGTAGGGAAGGGAAATTATGAAATTAATAAAGAAGATAGCTACACCATCCACAGATAATCACTTTAAGGAAGCCTTAAGGCTTGCACTGGTAAATGGGATTATTTTGTTTATAGGCGGTGGGATAGGATTAGGGCTATTATATATCGCCTATTTAGCTAGGAAGGCGGGTTTTCCGCTTCCACTGCCAGTATGGCTGATCATGATAGGCATTGGAGTTCCTTGTTTTGTAATATGGTTTCAATACGGCAGGCTTCTGGGCCAGCTGATTAGATCAATTATAAGAGGAATAATAGTTGGACTTATAGGAAATACTCCAGGATTTGCATGTGTATATATGTTAATAGCGATGTTACCTAATTACATTTTAAGTCAGGAAATTCACAAAATTATCCTAACTATATTAACTATGCTTGTTGTTATGATGCCCATTATGTTAGTTTTAGGTATTTTAGATACAAAGAAGGCAGATGCTTAAAATTGCTCTGCCTTCTTTTTTATGTATATTATTCAATTTTAAACTTTCCAATAGTTTTAGAAAGCTCATCGGCAGCTTCGCTAAGCTCTTGAGCAAATGCTGCCAACTCCTCTATACCAGATAGCTGTTCTTCGGTAGAGGCAGTAACTTCCTGTACCGAAGCCGCTGACTCTTGCGATACTGCTGAGATATTTTGCATAGATGTGATCGTGTGATTTTTATAATCGTCCATCTCAGTTATTTTGATCATTATGTCGTTTATCCTGTCTGCCAAGGTATCCATGGATGCTGCGATATCTTCAAAGGCTGATACTGCTATATCAACAGCTTGATTTTGAGATTTAACAATGTCTTGAGCCGCCACAGCTTTTTCTACCGTGATTTTGGTCTGTTTTTGAACTGAATTAATAATTGATGCAATCTCTCTAGTTGCCTCCATGGATTGTTCAGCTAATTTTCTAACTTCACTAGCAACTACGGCAAAGCCTTTACCCATTTCACCGGCATGGGCAGCTTCGATAGCGGCATTTAAAGCTAAAAGGTTTGTTTGATCCGCAATTCCATCGATTACCTTTATAATCTTGCTAATAGAGCGAGATTGCTCTTCCAAGGCCTGTATATTATCCAAGATGCTGTGGGTTATATCTGTTGTTTCACTGGATTTTTTATTCAAATCTTCAATAGAAGACAGGCCTTGCTTAGTAAGTTCCATAGTTTTCTTAGAAACAGAGCTGATGATATTGGCGCTGTTTGATAGCTCGTTTATTCTGGAAGCTAGCTCTTCCATCCGTATTACTCCTTGCTCAGCTTCCGTCGCCTGTTCACTAGCTCCTTGCGAGATTTCCTGTATAGCTCTAGTTATCTCTTGAGAAGAAGCTGACAGCTGTTCTGAAGTAGCAGCAACCGTAGTGGACGAGTTTGAAACCTTCTGCGCTATAGAAACTGCCTGTTCAATAAGGCCTCTCATATTTTCTATCATAGTTGCAATACTGCCTGTTAAAATTCCTAGCTCGTCTTTTCTGCGGGATTTAGGTGCTACAGTTAGATCTCCGCTGGCAGCACGGCCTGCTGCTGAAACTAATTGACCAATAGTACGCCCCATGCTAGTGGACAGATATAAGCCAAAGGTAAGAGCAATAAGGGCAGCTACAAGCACTAGGCCTAAGGTGCTGTTCTTAATTTGTTCGGATGCTTCCATAAGTTCTGCACTGGGAATAAGTCCTACTAGTATAAATCCGGTATCGCCCAATTTGTTATATACAACTAGATGCTCTTTTCCATTGTAGTTTGCATACATCCAGTTGCTTTCGCTAGTATCTTCTAGTATAGCTGTATAGAATTCTTCATTTCTTAGGTATCTTCTTGTTTCTAAATTACTAGTTCCATTCTCACCTGAAAAGGGAATATCTTTTCCATCCGGAGTTATTAGATGAAGTTCTCCGGTATCTCCTAGCTGAACTCCCTTGAGCACCTCTTCAATAGACTTTAAGTTGACATCTATTATCAATATTCCTAAATCCCTACCTGTGCTGATACTTTTATACACCCTAGCGGATGAAAAAATATAATTGGTAGCGGAAGTTGTTGAATCAATTTCTGGATGGCTTCCAACCCATACACTCTTTCCTTGGGCTTCAGTTATATTTTTATACCAATCGGTTTCTTTAAGTGCATTCCAATCCAGACCATATGTACTGATATTTCCCGTGGTAATCGAATTTTTTTCGTCTATTAATAATGTAATTCCAGAAATAAAATCACTACTTTGAGTAAGGTTCGAAATGTAAGCTGCAGCATCCTGCTTAAGTTTCATC
>CALGOY010000122.1 GCA_937960725.1 uncultured Bacillota bacterium | reverse complement strand
AACCAGAAGCCAAACCTGAAAAACGTATCCTTTGATTGTATATTGAATTAACTGCCATATAATCACCTTTATTTTTATTTTTTTATCTACGCTATACTCTTTCGTCTACTAAAATACCAGCCAACTCCCACATCTTAGCTACTAAATCTAGAATTTTCTCGGGAGGTATTTCCCTAATGACTTCATTGGTTTCGCTATTTATTACCTTTACCATAATCTCCTTAGTCTTTTCATGGATAGTAAATTCAAAGCTGGTATTAACGCCCCTGAGGGTTTTGTTAGCTCTCTCGATAGCTTCAATTAATTTTCTATCCCCAATGGTTGTCAGCTCTCCGCTCTCAGGATCTATGGTTTCGAAATTATTTTTTCGTATATATTTTGAGCTTTCATTGTTTATACGGGATCGCTGCTCAGGAATCATTTTTTCATCAATATTCAGTTCGCTATCTACTAGCTGGGGTCTAATGGCCTTCATATTTAAAGAAGCGCTTTCAACCCTCATAATACTCCCTCCATATTCCTTTCCCTTTTACTATATATATCGGAGTATTTTGAGGAAACTTTAGACATTCTTTATTATTTCAATTTATCGATTTGCTCTTTAGAAGGGAGGATAAGATAATCACCGGCCCTGATATAGCTATAATTATCGAGCCTATTGATATTTCCTAAAATATTTTTATAGCTGGGGTCTCCATAGTATTTCTCGCTAATGCTGCTTAGGGTATCACCTTCTTGGATTATATATATTACTACATCGCTATAGAAGGCCAGTCCTGTATCTGTTTCATCAAGGCCCTGTTCAGCATCCTGGATATCTTCAGAACTTTCTTCATCCTCCAGCTCTTTCTTCCCAGACTTTTCTCTTACAGCCTCCTTTATTTCAAGACCATCCATTCTAGAGCTCTCAGACTCTAACGACTCCTTTAAATCGCTTATGATACTCTCCAGATCTTCTACTTCCTGATTTTCCTGCCCTAAACTTTCTTCCATCCCTGCATTCCCTATCTCTGCATAGTTATCGCTTTGGGCGGGGGAGCTGCTTCCACGTCTGATATAGGGATTTATATACTGTATGTATATAGCAATAAGTATCGCTGCGGTAGCTGCTAATGCACAGATTCGATATAGCCGCCTCACAAATATAGAAGCATTGGCGCTTCGAGTATCTTGATATTTTTCAATTAGCTCGCTAAACTCTACAGGGCTATCGTGTTCCTTGATGAAATCGCTAAGTTTTTGACTGCTAGCATACTCTCCAATAGCTAGATCATCCACCAGCTGATAGTGGCCTTTAGAGCGCTTAAGCCTTCCTAAATGCCAATAATATATATTAGTAGAATTTGTTTTATCGTCCACTAGATAAATAAAATGCCAAGCTTTGCTAAAAAACTGGCGGTGAATCCACTGATATTCTTTTTTTAGCATAGCCCCTGAACCTGGGCATGCTCCATACCAGCCTACAATTTCTTTGCCGTTTTTCTTTTCAGATTGTTTTTTTATAGCTTTTTTTAATTTCTCCTCCTTGATACTACTGCCTATGGGAACTATATGATCCACATATACAATAACGTAGTCTTCGTCTTCATACTTATTCCCTACTAATAATCCAAAAGATTTTAAGCTTTTCTTTCTGCGGCTTATTTTTCTAATACTCTCGGCAACATCTGCCGGTATCAGCACTTTTAAAACTTCCTCTTGCGCCCTTCCGATTTCTATGCAGCTGTATTGAATTTCTTCCCGTCCTTTGATATCCATGCATTCGTTCCCCCAGAAGTTGCAAAAATCCCTTTTATTTTCCTTTTATTATACCATATATATCTTCAGTTTTTATATATTTTAATAAAAATTGGAACAAAAAAGCTTTTCCTCCGTCTATTAAAGTAGGAGCGGGGTTAAGAAGAGGGTTTGCCTTAATAAACGAAAATAGAACAACAACAAAAAGTGGAGGGATGTTTCATGCTAAAATCAAAATTATTAAAAAGTTTGATAGTGGGCATAGCTTTAGTTATGGTATTTAGCACTGCTGCACTGGCTGATACAGATACAGACGGC
>CALGOY010000121.1 GCA_937960725.1 uncultured Bacillota bacterium | reverse complement strand
GCGCAATTACTCTATTTTTATATATTTAACATACTTCTATCTGCACTTTTGCTTCATATCCTTTTCATAGAAAATAAAAATTTTTCCCGGGAAATTATATTACAAACAAGGCAAAATTAAAAAAAATTGTAACATTATGTATTTATATCTAATATTATATAATATATAACATCTAAAAAGGAGGATTAAAGTGGCAAACTGTAAAAATAGATATAATTCTTTCGCTTGTGGTTTTGGAGCAATTCTCATAAGTATTATTATCGGAATAATTATTGGAGTGCTATATGCCTTTGGATATATCCCAGGTATACGAATCGCTGTTTGGATTGCTTTTGGTTTAGGCGTGCTAGGGTTAATTATTTTAGTTACTGGAATACTCGCAGGAGTCAGCGCCAAATCTAAAGCACTGATGAAATGCTTACAACTAAATGTTTACTGTCTTTTGTCAGGTATTTGGGGAACTATATTATCAGGGTTAGCTGCACTCTCTATTGTATTAAATCCTAGTATATTGATAGCTATTCTTATCGGAATCGGAGGCTTTTTCTTCAGCTTGATGGTTATTGCGTTAATTCTTACTACTCTATGCGTTGTAACCGAACTTTCCACTAACATCAGAACTTTTAGCGACAGCTAATATTGCTAATTTAAATATATACTGGCTTTGTCTTTTGCAAAGCCAGTATATATTTTTTTATCTATAGTACTGTCTAACTATAATATCCTGATCATAGTTTCCAAACCCTTTTCCAAATATAGTAACTCCTCCTACGTGAGTTGCATCTTCTCTTACACCTATCCGTAGAGACCATTGTTTTCGACTGGTATCTATATCTTCAAGGCTTGTGTCGGAAACTTTTTCCCCGTCTATATAAGTGGCTTTCTTGGTCACTCTAATGATTTTCAGTAAACCGTATTGATTGATCTCCTTGTTCCACCACAGGGGCGTATATTTACCCCGCTGGCCTCCAAAATCACCAGGGCTGGTCCACTGCCCCAAAAAAACCCCGTTTAACTCAAAATAAATATCAGAAGGCCAATTATTATTATATCCCGGAGCCTCTGAGCCAATCTCCATGGATATCTCTACTTCTTCCAAATCCTGTCCCGACAATAGATAGTTTGAAAATTTATACTCCACATAGCCTTTGGCAAACCATAAAATTTTAGCATCTACCCTATCGGGGTCTAAAAAATATCTGGGGTCGTCATAGTAGCCTATTATCTTTTCCGGGGTAGCCAAGCCACAGGTTGGCTCAATGTCAAAATCCGTATAATGCCCTACCGGTATTACAATCTGATAATATTCCCTCTCCTCTTTCTTCATAGGTATATCAATTTGAATACGGTTTACAGCTAGAGAACAAATTTTTTGAACTCCTCCATTACCGCGGACCCTTTTTGAGGTTACAATCCCCGATTTTTCTAATTTTTTAACATGCATCGTCATTATCGCACTGCTAAGTCCTAACTCACTTGCCAGCTCTTTAATATTTCTGGGCTTTTCCGCTAGAAGCTGTATAATTTTAAGCCGCACTTTGCTGGCTAAGGCTTCATAAACCGGCAACCATTCCTCTGTAGCTTCAATATTCATGATATATCCTTACAACTCTCCTTTTATTATATTATTTAGCTTTGTTGCTATAAAATATACAATTTGGCTGTAATAGCTCGTAAATCCAATTAACATAATTATAAATTACTATGGGAAAGTTGTAAATAAAAAAATTAACCTGTAAGTATCTATTAAAATGTCTCATTGTAAATCTAATGCAATAGATAAAAAAAACCATAGTGAGAAAATTATATATTGCATGATATGCTTACTCACTATGGTCGAGAATATTTTCATAAATAGACGGATTTTTAAACACCTAAATGCATATGAACAAAGAATAATTATTTAGCAAATATTAAAAATAAGATGGCAATAACGATATTATGAGAAAGAAAAACAAAACCAAATGACAGCATTGTTACCTTGACAATAAATAGGCAAAAGCAGTCTAAACTCATAGCTGTTTAGTTCTAATAAATCTATAAGCAATAAAATAGATTAATATCACAGCTACAATACCTAGTAATATTTTATTCATGCTGCCTATGGCATCTATTGACTCCGATTGATAGGATTCGACATTATCCTCTCCTTGCACGTTCTCACCATAAGCCTGATTTTTATTATCACCATCAGGTTCATCTAGATATGTATTATCTGGCTCTTTATCGTGGTCAGCTTGGGAAGATATACCCTTAATCTGGGCACCATTTTTTATAATAGTATATTCTATAACCTCTCCACTCCAGAAATAAAATTTTAATAAGATTTCTCCATCTTCAAGTTGTTTTAGAAAATCAGGCGCCAGGATTATCTTATAATTAGCTGGTTTAAATACAAGATTATATTCTTTAAAAGAAGTCCATTCATTGGGTCCCGTATTTTTCTTGCTCTTCTTATAAATTGACTCCATCGCTTTTAATTGAGTTCCATTAAAAGCAGTAGGTATAAAAAAGTCTTCTTCAGTAGCTTCCATATCATTTAAACTAGGCGTATCATAATATATTATATCGATTTTCCAATCAGCTCCCGCTGAAAATTTACAAATCAAAGTAGCATTTACACCAAACCTATTGGTAATAATACTTTTTAAAAAATCAGACTTAACAGTTAAAATATTACCATTGATGCAGGAATCTTTATCCTTTTCCAACGACCTGTCCCCATTTTTTATATCTGTAAGGGTATTACCATTAGTTGAGCTCCACATCTACATCTTTTATCTCGGCATCTTTCTTTATATATATAAAATCGGTTTTAGCAGTAGATGAACGGGAACCTAAACTCATTATTATAGTTTTATACAACTGCTCATCTCTCCAATTGAAATTTATCCTATCAAAATGCTGGCCATTATCCCACCACATTAAAGGAAGCTGCTTTTCTTTAGCATAATAGGTAATAAACTCGAAAAACTTAAGTTTTTCTCCCTGCTGTATCGTATCTACAGATTTGTCAAAACCTAATAATCCAAATTCCCCTACTATGACAGGAATCTCATTTGATATAAAAGTCTCATGAAGCCTATCAAAGGTCTGAATTATATCATTTTTTACATCTTCATCAAAGACTGTAGCTCCGGCTATGTTAACGCTAAAAGGCCAATAGCCATAGTAATGTATAGTTGCAATTACTTTTCTATCATTTAAGTTAGTAATAGTTTTATACAGCTCCTCTACACGCTTCTGTGATGCAGAGCAAGTAAGGGTTGGGAGAAGCAGAAACCTCGTAGAATTATTTCCCCCTGAATTTCTTACGATCTTATAGAAAGTATTATTAAGTGTTTCAAGCATTTCAAAATATTCCGGTTTGTCTTCATTCCAATCATCTGAAAATCGAGGTTCATTGATGCTTTCAAACATTAACCTATCATCTGGATAATCTTTGAATTCATCAGAAATTTGTTTCCATGCAGCTTCGTATCTGCTTAATACTTCTTCATATTTATCTTTCATATTAAAAATCCAATGGGAATCGTGATGCATGTTTATAATAACATAAAGCCCTGAATCCAAAGCCCAATCCACTACTTCCCGAATTCGTTCCATAAAGGCTTCGTCTATTTTATAATCAGGCCCTTCTCCCATCCGGTGATCCCAAGTTATTGGTATCCGAATACTCTTAAATCCCTGACGGGCAATTTCATTAATTAGCTCTTTTGTAGTAATTGGATTCCCCCATGAAGTTTCATCCCCGAGAGCATCAAAAGTATTGCCTAGATTCCACCCGGGATGAATCAATTGAAATATATGCGATGGCATATCATTTCCCTCCCCAAATTCGGCTGAGCATGCTATAGAATAATATAATAGGACAATGCAAATTATTATAAAACTAAAAATTTTTTCGCTGACCTTAATATCACAGTTAAGCACCTCAATCCTGATTCTGTGAATATAAACTTAAATACAGCTGGTAAGCGGATAATTATTTTCTGCCTACCAGCTGTCAGCATTATATTAATTAGCTAGATAATCATCAAAAGCAGCTTGCAGTGCATCAAATTTCTCATCAATTATTTGAGCTACAGTTTTTTCACCTTTTAGTAAATCATCTTGGCCACCCCACCATACCTCAATTGCAGGTTGGCAGGCACCAAACAATCCGACAGGAGCGAAGCAATCATTGTCATACATATACTTCAGCACTTCAAGAGAGCGTTCTTCCCTAACCCTATCATAATGCGCTTCCATCCATGCATCAGGATCTTCTAAATCCTCAGGATAAGGTTCGGTCCATAAATTCCAAATAAAAGCTACATCTTCGGGATTCTTTACATTTTTAGGGATAGTTTGGAAGTTATGTCCTGTAACAAGGGGTTTATATTTTTTATCCGGATCGCTAGGTCCATATGGAGGAAGCAATAATCCATAGTCATCAGCCATATTATCTTTGAAATCATCTATTTTCCAGTATTGATACCAGAACATAGCTATTTTTCCATCCTGGAACATCGTAGCTGCGATATCCCATGGTGGTTCTTCCCCATAGGTAAACTTGCTATATAGCGATTTATCAACATGAGCTAATTCATAATAGAAGTTCAGAGCCTCAACAACTTTAGGATCTCTTAAATTTAATACTGCTTTACCATCTTTAATATCTGCAAATGTAGCACCATTACTATATATCAATCCTATATCCATATCAATTCCGCCTATACCCCACTGATCAATAACTCCATCTCCATCGGTATCTTTTGTGGCTGCCTTTGCAATCTCTCTCATCTTCTCCCATGTCCATTCACCATTCATCATTAGTTCATAGGGATCGGGTAGATTTTCTCTAGCGAAAATTTCCTTATTGTAGAACATCATAGCTCTAGGCCACCATTTACCTGTTGCCATTCCATATACTTTTCCATCAAAAGTAGAAAGTTCCTTGGTTAAACTATCCCACTTATCATCGCTAAAATCAAAGAATTCATCTAGCGGCTGTACAAAACCCTTATTCACAAGACCTGGTAGCCAGTTATCTTCCACTGTAAAAATATCTGCTGCAGGATCTCCCGCCATTACAGAAGCAGTATATGTTTCCGTTACTTCTTCCCAGGGGATATTTACATATTCAAATTTGAAATTATATTTTTTCTCCATTTCTTCCCTGCGGGCTACCTGACGGTCTCCGCTAGGTGTACCGCCTTGAGGTGTCATATCCCACCATGCCGCAACTTTTATTACCCTTCCTCCTAAATCTCTGATCTCCTCCTCTGGCTCCTCTTGCTCTGTTTCTTCAGGCTCTTCTTCTGGCTGCTGCTTATCCTCTGCCTGTTCAGTCGCATCTTGTTGTTGATCTGCCTGTGTAGTCTCATCCTGAGCCTTAGAACAACCTACAATAGTTGATAGCAGCAAAGAAAACACTAGAAGTAAAATTGATAATTTTAGCATCTTTTTTGACATAGCATTAATACCCCCTTATTTTTATTTTTATTCTTTATCTAAACCCTCAAAGGGTTTATCCACACAACTTAACCTACTATACCAGTACGTTCTATACTTTCAACAAAGTATTTTTGTGCAACAATGTATAAAAGTATTAGAGGTATTATAACCAATAAGCTGGCAGTATTGGTATACATCGAACTAACGGCTGGAGATAAACTTACCTCTACACCTGTCTCCCAATATATCTGCTGAGTAATATCAAAAGAGATACTGCTTAAAGCAGTAGATAAAACTTTCACATTCTGCAAAAACAAATTTGAGTAAAAAGTATCGGTCCACTGCCATACGAAAGAAAATAGAAACACGGTTACCATGGCTGGAACTGCACTAGGAAGCATTATCTGATAAAAAGTCCTAAACATACTGGCTCCATCAACATATGCGGCCTCCTCTAGTTCCTTTGGCATATTCCTGAAAAACTGCCTCATGATATATATATATAGCCCGTTTTTCAATCCCATACCTGTTGCTGACATTAGCAAAAATGGCCATTCACTATTTAATAAGTTGATTTTACTTCCAGTTATTTTTGATATAAGCCCAAACAGATCGAAATATCTAAAATGCAGAAACAAAGGAATCATAATGGTCTGCGGCGGCACAATCATAGTTAAAATAACTAAAGCAAATAGTATATTCTTACCTTTAAAATTAAATCTTCCAAACCCGTAGCCTATTATGGTACAGGAAATCAACTGCATAACACTTGTTAATATTGAAAGCTTTAAAGTATTCCATAATGTACTAGGATATTTCATAGCAGTCCATACTTTTTTTATGTTTTCAAATGTCGGGGATTTTGGAATGTATTTTACCGTAACATCATATAAATCACTTTCCGACATTACAGATACAAATATTTTTAACAGCGTTGGATACAATATAATGAAACAAATTCCTAAAACTATAATTCCTCTGACCAATGCCCATCCATATACGGATAGAGAATAAAGGGTAAACTGTCGCTTCCTTCTATTAACTTTTGTTTGTTGCTGTCTTTGTATTTGCCAGCTTTGTATTATAGTTTTCATTTATATTCCCCCTACCCTAAAAAGCTGTTTATAAAATACTACTGTTCATAAAACACTCTTCGGGAAATTATCCATGCAATGATTCCTACCACAGCCATGATAGAAACAAAATAGATCCACGACATAGCAGCGCTCAAACCATAATTATTTTGTGAAAAAGCTATATCTTCAATAAGCTGCATAACCGCATTGGACGAACCCGTAAGCGTATCTATTACGGTATATACTGTATTAACCAAGATCAGAGGGCTTATCATTGGAAAAGTAATCTTCCAAAAATTTTCCCATCCGGTTGCTCCCTCTATGTTTGAAGCTTCAAATAGAGATGGTGGTATAGATTGAAGTCCGGCTAAAAACACAAGTATCTGAACTCCGGAAGTAGACACGATTTCATAAATGCGGTCTACAGCACTTATGATGTAGTTTATAAATGTAGGATTCAACCTTGTCTGAAATAATACCCTGGCTAACTCTATCGCTTGAATTGCTCCTTGAGAAGAATCTGTTTGAGTTAAACCTATAGATGACTGAAGCAAATCACCACTATCAACTGTCCTCATAACGCCAGACGTTAATATAACAGGAAGAAAAAATATTGCTCTAGCCAGGGCTCTTCCTTTAAATTTTTGGTTTAATAAGTTAGCTGCAAAAAAGCTAAAGATTATAATCAAAGGAACATTGGTAACCATATTCAATATAGCTTCTATTAGATTTCTTACAAAATCAGGATGAACATATAACGCTCTGTAATAGTAATCAAATCCGTTTGGGATCAATTTATAGCCATCCTGCACAATCTCAAATCTATTCAGGCTAAATATAAAAGATTGAATTATAGGGTAGGCGAAGAATACAATTAATCCTATTATATAGGGAGATACAAACAAATACCCCATCATAGCCCTCTTCTGGGACAAAGAAAGTCCTCTTCTCTTTTTCCTAGAATATCCTTTGACTGTATCCGCGATTCCCGGCTTCAATTTTCTTGCCCCCCTTTCATAACTTTATAGTCTAATCCTTCTATACTAATCCCTTCGACATTCACAGGTTGTTTATTATAATTGACAATGACCTGAGTACCATTTTCAAATACCGTTTTATATACATTTTCCGCCAGCTTTTCATGCTTTATAATAGCCTGATTGCTGACATCTCCCAATGCATCATTGAACTCTTTGTAAAATTCCAACGCCCTATCCAACCATATTCTATACTCACACGAATAATAGTTGTCATAATACGTTTCTTTAACCACCGGATTTTCTGCGTATATGAAACAAAAATGAACGCCAGAGCCTACCTCTATTTTCTTAAGCATGGCCCTTTTATAATCAGAGGCCAAATTTATTGGCTCCCCGGTATAATCAACATAGCCTCTTATCACCATTTGTAAAAATGGAATGCTCTCATCAGTTATATGAAAATTATTAGATTCTTCAGGAATATTGGTAATGTAATCTGCATAGGGCAAGGAATAGGCATTACCTCCATCGACCATTAAATTTAATCCTGCTTCCTTTATTTTTCTAAATTCTGATGATATAATGTCTTTAGCCTCCTCCCTATCAATTAAAGCCCTTTCCTTAAAATCGGAATTTAAGTCTACAGCTGCATCCCTTATAGACACGCCGGGAATCGATAGCTCGTTGAGTCCTTTTATCATTCCATTTATAATCGAAGGAATTTTCGACGGGCTAATTATATAATATGGTCCTCTATCAGAATCCTGAATATCAGTAGCTATATTATAGTCATATATACGGGCAATCTCTTTTGTAATATAACGGGAAGCATGGGCCCGTGGAATAAAACTGTCAAATAATGTATTGTTATAAGCATACGCTATCCCAAGATCTACAAAGTATTCAAAGTTATTCTTCTCCAGATAGTTCTGCAGTTTTCTGAAACCCCGCTTGCCCCCAAGTTTAGATATTAGTTCCACGTTTGTTGGAACTGTATGATGAACACCTTCATTAACTGCCCCAGTGTATTTTAAAATAATATTGTCTACTCCTCCTCTTTTTAACTGTTCCATTATCTCAATTGCCTGCTCATATGTAGTTACAGGCTCAAGAAGATTAACAGGAATCCCTAATACTGAATGAACCTTTCTGATTGCTCCTACTAGTTCCAGATAAAAGGGCACATTCTCGTTCTTTTCAGTGCGGGTTAAACCATACCGCTTCTCTAAATACTGCCGGTAGTACCTTGCCATTCCGGAATAATCCGCATCTTCTTTGCTTAAAAATTTATATCTAACCTTTATGTCCCCTTTAAAAATTCTGGGCTGATGCACCATAATTATATAGTTTCCTGAATAATCACTAATATCTAAAATATCATTAGGAACCAATATAAACTCTGAACATACTGAATTATAAGAATTAACTTTGCCACTTATATCAGCACAAACCCGTGCCATAGCATCTCCTGACTCTATAATTGCAAAAAATGCATTATTCCCTTTTTTCATACCAAATACCGGCAGATATGCCTGCT
>CALGOY010000120.1 GCA_937960725.1 uncultured Bacillota bacterium | reverse complement strand
AATGTAATCTCTATAAAAAACAACTTTAACAAGTCCCCTTGCGAAGTAGATATTTCTCCTAGCAAACTAAAGACCTGGGTTTATTGTCCTGCGGATAACAAGATATCTATAGGAATACCTAGAAGCTTTTGGGACAGGTCTAGTACAATCTACATTCAGATAGATAATTTAACTTATGAGAATGTACTAGACCTATCTATTGATATGGAGTTAACCTCTCATCAAACTCAGGACTAGTAACTAAATTTTGACAAATTGAGGCTTTCTTTTTTGGAAAGTAGTTAGATATTTAAATCCAGCTTCCTTAATCCCCTCAACAGCGATTTTAAATTTGTAGCCTATATATTCAGCCCGATGAGCATCGGAGCCGAGTGTGATAATCTCTCCGCCTAGCTCACGGTATCTTTTAACAATTGCAAAACTAGGGAGAGGGCATTTAGATATGTGCCTATAGCCGGATGTATTAACTTCAATGCCTTTTCCTTTATCAATTAAGATTTTCAATATTTCATCTATTAAATCTAAAGCTAATGTAAGATCTTCACAGCTGTAGGAATAGGGATTATATCGCCTTATATAATCAAGATGTCCCAATACATCGAAATCATCATAAATAGCAATCAAATCTATAATCTCTTGATAATAGCGCCTATAGCTTTCTTCTTTTGTTTTGCCTTCATAATAATTGCCTTGATATGGATCCATCCTATCTATTATATGCACGGAGCCAATAACAAAGTCAAATGGATAAGATTGAATAATGTTAGAGTTTTCTTCCAGTACGTGGGGCTGAAGCCCTATTTCAATCCCTTTTTTTATTTTTATTTGATGGCTATATTTTTCAGCTAACTTTGTAATATCCGACAAATACTGCTCTATATTAATAATACTGAAATTTATATTAGGATCTGGCCAGTCAATATCTATATGATCGGTAAAAGCAATTTCATCTATACCAATTTCGATTGCCCTAAGACAAGCCTCTTCCAACGTCATTTCACCATCTGCGGAATAAGTAGAATGCATATGATAATCAATAAGCACAGCGATCTTCTCCTCTCTAGATGGTTTAGCTATCAATATTGTATTTACATACTGCATATAGAGCATTTTATAACTATATATTAAAAAGGTCAATACTTGCTCAGCTGAAGAAATGCTTGAAAAATTAAAAATTTTTATTGACATTCCATTTATTACATTATATAATGTAATAAATTTTATACTTTATAACTTTATCATGATAAATTTATAAATAGATAAAGTGGTGGGTTGTCATGAATAGCTGGAAATATCGGATTCCTGAAGGTGTTCAAGATTATTTGCCAGAGGAATGTTATAACAAGAGGAGAATCGAGGAAAGTATTCGGGATATATTTTTTTATTGTGGTTACGAAGAAATAGAAACGCCATCATTTGAATATCTGGATGTTTTTGAGGGGGATATTGTCAATATTCAACAGGAAAAAATGTTTAAGATAGTTGAAGCCGGTAGTCGAATCCTTGTCATGAGACCTGATCTAACGATGCCTATTGCCCGCATCGCCGCCACAAAACTGAAAAAATCAGTCCTCCCCCTTCGTCTGTCATATATAAGCAGTGTGTACCGTTATGAAGAATTGGAAATTGATAAACAACGGGAAATACCTCAGGCAGGTGTAGAGCTGTTGGGGGTAGCCCATCCTGAAGCAGATGCAGAAATTATCTCCATGGCTATACAAATATTCTTGAAGTTAGGCCTTTCCGATTTTCAAGTAGATATTGGTCAGGTCGATTTTTTTAAGGGATTGATAGAGGAATCAAATATAGAAGCAGATGTAGCAGAAGAGCTGCGTTTTATGATCGACCAAAAAAATATATTGGCTTTGAAAACATATTTGGAGAGTATCGATATATCTGATGATTTGAAAGATATACTATTAAAACTGCCACAACTATATGGGGGAGTAGAAGTGCTTGGAGAAGCAATGAAATTGACTCAAAATCCAAGATGTGTAAAAGCAGTTGAGAACATCTATCAAGTGTATGAAATCATAAAAGCGTATGGGCTGGAAAAATATATATCTTTTGATCTAGGGATGGTTCAAAGTCTTAACTACTATACTGGAGTTATTTTCCGCGGCATCAGCAAGAATATGGGTGCTCCACTATGTGGCGGAGGCAGATATGACAATCTTTTATCGGAATTTGGCTACGATATTCCTGCCACAGGTTTTGCCATAGGAATTAAGCGGCTACTTATTTCCTTGGAAATGCAGAAGAAGCTCGAAAGCATTCCGCCTATCGACGTACTTGCAGTTATAGATGATAATCATAGGGATGCTTTCAGGTTTGTTCAGTCACTGCGGGAGAAAGGCAAAAGGGTTGAAATTTTTCTACCAACAAGCGACAACTCCGATCCTCTAAGCTATGCTAAGAAAAAAGGAATAGGTAAGGTAATAAAAATTGACAGTTCAGGTATACAAGAACTATCGCATACCCCTTGAAATTGCCGCTGGAAAGGAGAGGTCCTCTTGATTACCATAGCTCTTTCTAAAGGAAGATTGGCTGATAAAGGGTTAGATATCATACGAAAGGCAGGCGTAGATTGTGGAAATCCTCAGGAAATTTCTCGAAAATTGATATTTTATTCTAAGGATAAAAAGATACGTTTTATATTGGTTAAACCTAGCGACGTACCAACCTATGTAGAATATGGCGTTGCCGATGTAGGTATAGTAGGTAAGGACACTTTATTAGAAGAAGGAAGGCCCTTATATGAAATGCTAGACTTAAAATTTGGAAAATGCCGTATGGTAGTAGCAGGATTTCCGAATAAGCAAAATGAATGGATTACCCGAGCTCATACGCGGGTTGCTACGAAGTACCCTAATATAGCTA
>CALGOY010000119.1 GCA_937960725.1 uncultured Bacillota bacterium | reverse complement strand
CCGTATTTTTCTACAACATAGTCAATAACTTCCTGCCGTCTTTCGAAACAAAAATCCACATCAATGTCCGGCATGCTAACCCGCTCTGGATTTAAAAACCGTTCAAACAATAGCTGATATTTAAGAGGATCGATCTGTGTAATATCTAAAGCATACGCCACTAGGCTGCCCGCTGCACTTCCACGACCAGGGCCTACCATTATTCCTCTATCCCTGGCGAATTTTATAAAATCCCACACAATCAAAAAATAATCTACATATCCCATCTGCACAATGGTGCTTATCTCATATTCTAGGCGATTCTTTATCTCATCATCTATTTCACCATATTTCTTTTCTAATCCTTTGTAGCATAGTTGTCTCAGATATTCTTCTGCAGTATAGCCTTCTGGAACATCGTATTTCGGAAGATGTACAGTATCGAAATCAAAATCAACCCGGCATCTAGAAGCAATTTCTACAGTGTTGCTAATAGCTTCAGGAACGTGGCTGAATAGCTCCTCCATCTCTTCAGGAGATTTTAGATAAAACTCGTCTGTTTCAAACTTCATCCTATCCGGATCATCTATTGTTTTTCCGGTTTGAATACATAGCAGTACATCATGGGCCATTGCATCCTGGCGTCGAACGTAGTGGACGTCATTTGTCGCTACTAAAGGTATATTAGTTTCGCGGCTTAATTTTATAATGAGCTCATTTACCTTTGCCTGCTCTGCAAGACCGTGGTCTTGCAGCTCTAGGTAAAAGTTCCCATGGCCGAATATATTGTTAAGCCGCTCTGCAAGGCCCTTTGCCTTATCATACTGTCCTTCTAGTAATAGCCTTGGGATGTCTCCTCCAATACAGCCGCTTAGGCAAATAAGCCCTTCATGGTATTTGGATAGGGTTTCATAATCAATCCGCGGTTTATAGTAAAATCCTTCCAGAAAACCGATGGATACTAACTGCATCAGGGTCTTATATCCCGGCTGATGTTCTGCCAAAAGGACGAGGTGGGCGTAGTTGCTGTCGCTGCGGGCTTCCTTCTCTTTCATCGAGCGGGGTGCAATATATACTTCACAACCTATTACAGGATGTATTCCTAAGGCTTTAGCCTGTTTATAAAATTCAACAACGCCATACATTACTCCGTGATCAGTAATGGCAAGGCTGTCCATACCGAGCTCCTTGCACCGCTCTAAGAGGTCCTTTATCCTCCCGGCACCGTCTAACAAACTATATTCTGTATGGGTGTGTAAATGGACAAAGTTTCCCATGCCATTTCCTCCTTCAATCCTAATTTATTCTATCACTTTTTAATAGTACATACAACTAAAAATAAAAAAAGCAACCGGCTAGAGTTGCTTTACACCAAATTACATGAGGAGGTTATAAAAATCGATGGATGCTGAATTAAATCGATTTCTTCAAATTTTTTACAGCGGCGACCATCCCTGTCATATATTATCCTGACAAGGGGTCTGGTAGGAAATCCTTTATTCGCCCTTACAACAAGCCCTTTTTCGCCTGTATTTAAAACTACGCCACTGCCTACGGGATATATTGAAATATTGCTCATAAAGACCTTGACGATATCATAATCGAATTGAGTATTTCCCATGCCTATCAGGTAATCCACCGCTTCATGGGGCTGCAATCCTTTTCTGTATATTCTATCAGAGGTAATGGCATCGTATACATCTGCAATAGCTACAATTCTAGAAAATTCATGGATTTCATCTTTGTATAATCCGTTGGGGTAACCTGTTCCGTCGCAGCGCTCATGATGGGCTAGCGCTGTATTTGCTGAAACTTTACTAATAGCATCGCAATTTCTTAATATATCAAAACCCAAAATCGTATGTCTTTTAATCTCATTATATTCGCTATCCGTAAGTCGGCCTGGCTTGTTTAATATGCTACTCGGAATTTTCATCTTTCCGATATCATGAAGCAGAGCTCCTACGCCCAAATCTCGCAAGCGAAGCTGGTTATAGCCCATAGCAATTCCTGTCATTACTGACAGGACACACACATTTACACAGTGTCCAAAAGTATATTCATCCATTAACCTCATATCGTTAAGGTTTACTAAAACATCATTATTGTCCAAAAGTTCATCTATAATCTGGTTTACGATCTTAGTAATCTGGGATGCTTCGCTAATTTTGTTATTCTCCATTATGTCAAAGGCAACATTTTTGATAATTTTTTTTGCCTTTATGCGGGTTTCGTCGGATATTACATCTTTAACCTCAATGCCTTCGGATAATTCATCATCTATGTAAATGTTAGATATGCCTCTTTCTTTTAACCTATCAATATATCTTTGGGTTAATTCTACTCCACAGCCTAATAAAACGCTGCCGTCAGATGTAAATATGGGGCAAGCTAGTCTCATCCCGGGCCTGACGTAATTTATATTAACCCTCCGCATAGTTGCCTCCGGTTTTTGATAAAACTACAAATGACGCTTATTATATATCATTGTTATATAATTATATAGAAAATTAACTGAAATTTCAATAAATACCTAACAAGTTAACTTTCAAAGCTTTTCTTAATCTCAGGGATGTCTGCAAAATTGGATTTGATGAGCCTGCTTAAAGCTGCCATCGCCTCTTTTTCATCTTTACCTTCAACAATCAGTGTAATCTCTTGTCCCGATTGCACGCCTAGAGACATAACCCCCATAATGCTTTTTGCATTAACCTTTTTTGTATCTGTTTCAACCCATATCCTCGATGAAAATTTGCTAGCTATCTGAACAAATAAAGCGGCTGGTCTTGCATGAAGTCCTGCCTCGTGCTCAATTTTAAAGGTGGCCGACAACATTTATATCTCCCCCTTTTTTAATCTCAGCTCTTCCGCAATTTTATCTAATTTTCTCAAGCGATGGTTTACCCCGGACTTACCAATAGGTGGATTTAGCATCTGTCCTAACTCCCTCAGACTGGCATCGGAATGAACTAATCTAAGTTCTGCAATTTCCCGCAATGGAGGCGGCAGTTTAGCCAAGCCGATATTATCCCGTATATACTCAATATTTTCAATCTGACGAACAGCAGCATTAATAGTTTTACTTAAGTTTGCTGTCTCGCAGTTCACTATCCGATTGATATTGTTTCTCATATCCTTATAAATACGAATATTTTCCAGATTTAATAGAGCAGTATGGGCTCCAATAATACTAAATAAATTTACAATATTTTCTCCTTCCTTCAAGTATACCACAAAATTATTTTTTCTCTCAATCATTTTTGCATGTAAGTCAAACTCATTAACTAGATCACATAAGCTTTTCGCATAGTCTTCTGTGTGGGATACAAATTCTAAATGATATGTTTTTTCCGGATCGCTAACAGAACCTCCACCCAGAAATGCACCGCGGAGATATGCCTTTTTACAGCATCTTTTTTTAATTAGCTTAGGATTAATTTTTTGGTAGATCATAATATTCTGCCCCTTACTTTCCCTATACAAGATGCCTAAATCTTCTAAAATTTTTTTAGCTTCTTGTTCGTTAGAAAGAATTAAAAAATAACTGTTATTTTTTCTCAATCTCTGATTCTTTCTAACTACAACTCTGGCTTGTACATTATATAAATCTTTAATCAATCTAAAAATTCTTCGGGCAATCGAAGCATTTTCAGTATTGATCCGAAGGTTCACCTGGCTTTTACCGGCAAGATGAATGGTCCCGCAAGCATATATCAAAGCTGCAAGTTCTGCATATTTGCAGCAACTTCGCCTTACTTTTATATGACAGAGCTCATTTTTAGTCCTGGCTGAAAACGACATATCTTCACCTCATTTTTTGCACCATATTTGCTATTTTGCCTAATATATTGATTGATTTATTAGCTTATTTAGCTAAACTCACAATTGCACGCGCCAGCTTCTTCGAATTATGCCTTATAAGTCCGTCCGTAAAGTCAGCTACGTCTAAGCTTATTACTTTTATTCCCATTTTTTCTATTTTTTCAGCATTATATGGTACTGGATAGGCATTTTCCTCTTCGTACCGTTTTGCAATCTCCTGAGGTGGTTCTTGATTATTAACTATAACATAATCAAGAAATTCACTGCCAGCATGATAATAAATCGCTTTTATATGATCGGATAGTGAATATCCGGTAGTCTCCCCCGGTTGCGTCATTATATTGGACACATAAACCTTAATTCCTTTACTATTATAGATAGACTCAGATACATCTTTAACTAAAAGATTCGGTATTAAACTAGTATACAAACTTCCAGGACCTATAACTATTATATCGGCAGCTTCTATGGCATCTAATACTTTTGGATTGGCTTTACATTTGTCAGGAATTAAAAAAACTTCTTCAATAGGACTATTTCTATTCATCTGCTCATCTGGAATCTTAGATTCTCCGTATATGACAGTACCATCTCTTAATCTGGCTCCAAGCCTTAAATCATCTAGAGAAACTGGATATACATGCCCTGTCAATGCTAAAACGCTGCTAATCTGTTCTACCGCCCGTTCAAAACCGTTAGCAATATCAGTCATAGCAGCAATGAATAGATTTCCGAGGTTTTGGCCTTTTAGCGTTCCTTCCTTAAACCTATACTGCAATACTTGCTCCATTATCGGTTCTACATCTGCCAATGCCAGTATGCAATTTCGAATATCTCCAGGAGGAAGAATGCCCATATCCTTTCGTATCATACCAGAACTTCCTCCATCATCTGCAACAGTTACAACGGCAACAATATCAGAAGTATATATTTTCAAACCCCTTAAAAGGGCAGAAAGCCCTGTCCCTCCACCCAGCGCCACAACTTTAGGATCTTTTCTTAAAACATCCAACATCGATCACTCTTTCCTATTTTAAACAATATCTCTGTGTTCTAATGTCACCCTGTGACCTTTATTCTCCAATAATTCATATAATGCCTCTGAAATAGTTACGGATCTATGTTTACCTCCTGTACAGCCGATACCTATAACTAGCTGCGTTTTCCCTTCCTTAATATAATATGGTATCAAAAATTCTAGCATATCCATCAATTTATCAATAAACTCCTGCGTTTCTGGAAACATAAAAATATAGTCCTTTACTTTCTGATCCTGGCCTGTATAGTCTTTTAGCTCTTCTATATAAAAAGGATTGGGTAGAAATCTGACATCAAATACAAGATCTGCATCCAGCAAAATCCCATGTTTAAATCCAAACGATATTATAGAAATAATTATGCCTTCATAATTTTTATTATCTATAAATAAATCCATCAATACTTCCTTTAGCTGTTTAGGATGAAGGCTGCTAGTATCAACTATATAGTCAGCTTTTTCCTTGAGCCACTGCAGCTTTTGTCTCTCTAAACTTATACCCTGTATTATTCTTCCCTCTTTTACTAAAGGATGCATTCGACGGCTCTCTTTATACCTTTTTATCAATACTTTATCAGATGCATCTAAAAAGAGAATCTCATAAGAATATCCAGCGTCTTTCATAGAATAGAGGCATTCAAGTAGCTCATCAAAAAATCCACGCCCCCTTATATCCACCACAACTGCTACATTTTCGACTTTTCCTTCTGATTGATGGCATAGCTCTGCAAATTTAGGTATAAGCCGTGGGGGCAAATTATCTACACAGAAGAAACCTAAATCTTCAAGATATCGTATGGTCAAGCTCTTCCCCGCTCCTGATAGGCCGGTTACAATGACAAATCGCATATATAGACACCCTCTTCTTTAGTAAGCTCCACTTCGTTTATTAGCCTAGATCCTTTCTGCGTTAATAATCCGTTCGGCAGGAAGACCTGCTTCCTGGGCGATTTTCAACCCTTTATCAAAGTTCCCTACTCTGCTGGGATGATGGGCATCGCTGTTA
>CALGOY010000118.1 GCA_937960725.1 uncultured Bacillota bacterium | reverse complement strand
TATTGAATATGAAAATATATTACTGTCGCATATTATTTTTCATATATAAAAAAACAGAGTTAGCTAGATTAGCTAACTCTGCTTTTAATCTTATCCTATATTCTATATTTTCCTAAGCTCTCCCTGAACAAATTAGCCAGTTCCTTAAGTTCCTGTATACCCGCCATCAAATCCTTTATCTTTGAAGAATACTCGGTCACGCTGGCACTCATCTCCTCAGCAGATGCTGAGTTTTGCTCTGCAATGGCTGCCAGGGAGTGGATGTTTTCAAAAACTGAAGCAATTTTCTCTGCCTGGGCGGATAATTGCACTACTAATTCTATAATATTATCAGACACCGAGCTGATTCTAGCGGTAGACTGAAGGTTTTGGTCTGCGGCCTTTTTAAGTATTTCGCTTCCTCTGTCCAACTCTTCAAACCGAGCTGATATTTGGTTATCCAGGCTTTTGATTTCGGAGGAGACTAGCTCCAAATTCTTTCTGATATCCTCCGTTGACTGGCTGGAGTTTTCAGCCAGCGTACGGATTCGCTCGGCTACAACAGCAAATCCTTTTCCGGTTTCCCCTGCCCTGGAGGCTTCAATGGAAGCATTCAGAGCCAGCATATTGGTCTGCCAGGCAATATTTTTTACCGTTTCCACTATTGCTGCCATATCATTGGCTCGCCTTACCAAAGCTGCTGCTTGTTCATTTACCTTAGCAAAATCTTCTCTGATAGCCTGTATAGTAGCCACTACATCCTGAATGCTATTATAAGAATGACGGATTTCTTCCACCGCTTCTTCCAGTTCTTTTTTGCTTTCATTTTCTTGCTCCACTAAACTTTTAAGGTACTCCACATTTTCGCTTAGGACATATACTGACTTTTCGGTCTCTTCAGCCTGATGGATCGCTCCGCTAGCCACCTCCTGAACCACATCGGAGATGTTGTCCGATACTTTCGCCATGTAATCTGCAATAACCGAAAACCTCTCGGTATAGCTATACATATCATCTATGCCGCCCTTGAGGAATAATATGTCCTTTTTCATATCCTCTATACCATCGGCCAAAGTTCGGCTTATAGACTCTGTCATATCCGCCGTTTTCAAGGTTCGAACCTCTGTAAAATCTTTTTGCCTAATCTTAGCAACATCCTGCATAAGAGTCTTCTGGGGCAGGAGCAGTAGCCAAGACGCAAATGCTGCAATAATTCCGATTGCCGTCGACAAAACAGCCAGATAGCTTCCTGATACTCCGCCAAACGCCAATACCGGCAGGGACAATACTCCCACCAGCAGCCCTATCTTAAATGGCAGCCAGCGAATCAGGCCTAGGGACAAAATCCTGTTAATACTAAATCTTTTGGATCTGACTGTACCCTTCTCAAACTTTAGCTTAACCTTAAGTATATAAATGTCGCCCTCTTTATCCTCTTCCCTTTCGAGAATTTCTAGCTTTTCACCGAAAAAATTGGAACTCCCCTCGAGTAAACCAAGGAAATAATCATACATCCCCCGATGGGAGCGGTATTCGATTGTAATAACATCCGATCCGAGTTCGGTGGCAATAAGCCTAGGTGGCTTTGCTCCCTTAATCATCCGAGTAAGCTGATAGTGAACTTCATCCATCATCATTAGGAAACCTTTTAGGCTGGCCCGTTCAAAATAAGAGGGGAACCATTTAGAAAAAGTCTCTATGTTTTTCTTACCAACCTCTCTCCAAATAGCCCCCTCTGGTATATTTAACTTCTTGCTTAAAGCTCCCATGAAGTCTCTAATGATAGTTTCGTCAATATCATCCAATGGGGTTATAACCCTATTTTTATCCCAGCCAACCTGATCCATCGCCCAAAGCACTGGCTCTTCCCCATAAATTTCTTCTAAAGTACTGAACCAAGTCTGGACAACCGATCCCTTCATATATTCGCCCCCCTCGCGGCTATACAATATATCTTTTTTATATGTTCTACGTTTATTGATAAACTCCTGCAAAAATTACCAATTTTTTCACAACTCTCTAGTCTATTAACTCGTCAATAGCCGCTCCAGCAGGAACAATGGGGTAGACCTTCTCATCAGGGTGAACCTCGCACTCCACCACGACTGGTTCATTCATTGCCAATGCCTTGGATAGCACCCCTTCTGCCTCATCGTTCTTGCGTATCCTCATAGCTTTAATACCGTAAGCCTCTGCAAGTTTCATAAAGTCTACTTCATTTCCGAAGCTGCTGTGGGAGTAGCGTTTTTCAAAGAATAAATCCTGCCACTGTCTAACCATTCCTAAAACTCGGTTATTTAAGACCAGCTGTACGATAGGTATATTATATCTAGCTACTGTCGCCAGCTCCGTTGAGTTCATCATAAAACTTCCATCCCCTGCTATATTTATAACTTTCTTATCCGGCCTACCTAAAGCAGCGCCAATTGAAGCCCCTAGGCCATACCCCATGGTACCAAGCCCGCCTGAGGATATAAAAGTCCTGGGAGCCTTAAATTTATAAAACTGTGCCGCCCACATCTGATTTTGACCTACCTCGGTTGTGATAATAGCGTCTCCTTCCGTCAGCTTATACAGAGTTTCTATCACATACTGAGGATTTACCTTTCCATTGTCAGTATATTTTAAGGGATATTCTTCTTTCCACTGCCGAATTTGATCGTTCCAGCCATTCTCCTGCCGCTCTTTAACCCTTTCATTTAATATTCGCAAGACATCTTTCACATCGCCGCAAATTTCTACATGGGTCTCAACGTTTTTACCTAGCTCCGCCGGGTCAATATCTATGTGGATGATTTTAGCATAGGGGGCAAACCTCTTTACATCGCTAATTACCCGATCGCTAAACCTAGCCCCTACGGCTATGAGTAAATCACATTTAGAAAAGGCATAATTTGAACACCTGGTGCCGTGCATCCCCACCATTCCCATATAGTAAGGGTGGGTACCCGGGAAAGCTCCCATTCCCATCAGAGAGCAGCTAACGGGGGCCTTTATCTTCTCTGCAAACGCTAATAATTCCTCATTAGCTCCAGAGATATTGACCCCGCCTCCAGCGTATATTACTGGTCTTTCGCACTCTTCTATAGCTACTATCGCTTTTTGTATGCTATTTTCTAGCTCTTTAGCATAGCTTTCATCCTCTGCAGCTTCCGAAGATTTGCGAGCCAAACCATTGTTCAGCTTTCCACCATATAAATCCTCGCTTGCAGGCTGATACTCTATCAGCGTAGTTTGAATATCCTTCGGAATGTCAACCACAACTGGACCCGGCCTTCCGCTCCTTGCGATAGCAAAGGCCTGCCGTATTATATGGGGAAGCTCCTTTGCATCCTTTACAATATAATTATGCTTAGTAATAGGGGTGGTAATTCCCGTTATGTCTACTTCTTGGAATGAGTCTCTGCCTATTAAGGAAGATGCCACCTGTCCAGTAAACACCACCAAAGGCACCGAATCCATATAAGCTGTTGCAATACCAGTTACCGTATTAGTAGCTCCAGGGCCAGAAGTAACTATTACAACTCCCACCTTGCCTGTGGCTCTTGCATAGCCATCTGCAGCATGGGTAGCTCCTTGCTCATGGGCTGTTAAAATGTGAGTTATTTCTTTAGTATCATAAAGCGCGTCGTAGATAGGTAAAACAGCTCCTCCTGGGTAGCCAAATATTATATCTACCCCCTGCTCCTTCAAGCATTCGATCAGTACTTGTGCTCCCTTTAATTTCATCCTGTTCCCTCCTTCAATCTAATATAAATTCACAAAGCTGTATAAAAAAACCTTTCATCCCGCTTATGGGACGAAAGGTCGACTTCCGTGGTACCACCCATCTTCGCCATCCGTATATGGACAGCCTCTGTAAGGTACGGCCATACGGCTTATACCTTTGTGCTATCACGGGCACACCCGTCTGAGCCTACTTTAATACCATTTCAGCTCAGCAGCTCCAGGATGATCTTCAGAATATCCCTCAGGTATCGGCTCTCAGCCTTAGACCGACTCTCTGTAACCTTATTGGGAAATTCCTACTCTTCCCTTCATAGCCTTTGAGTGAATAATTATGCATAAATAATATTATGTATATTTTAGTATACAATCACAAAAATTTCAAGGGCAAATTTACAAATCTTCGAAATGTTCCCTATAAAATCATAAGACGGACATAAACTTTTTAAAGCACTGTGTTGAAACACTATAAAATAGAAGTTAATATAATAGATATAATATAACCTATTAAAAATATTCTTCCAAAGACTAATAATCTAAAATAAATATCAAAGGAAGGTAAATATGAGCTATTCATCCATATATACAATAACCGAGCTTACAAGCCCCTTGGGGCCCATTACTCTTATTTCATCGGAGAAAGGGCTTTCCCGCTTGTTATTTGAGCCATCCCGTCGATCTATACAAAATTTTAAAGCAGCTTCTATTCCATTCAATATGAAGGAAGCTGAAAATAGCTATTTTGCCCAGCAGCTGATAGAATATTTTGAAGGCAGGCGGAAGGAATTTACTATCCCGCTAGATCTTGAGGGAACTTCTTTCCGCAAAAAAGTATGGCAGGCTTTACTCTCTATTCCCTACGGTAAAACCACATCCTACGGGCGTATCGCCAATCAGATTGGTAATCCAAAATCCTCTCGGGCAGTGGGACAAGCCTGCGGTGCAAACCCTGTTCCGATCATCGTGCCCTGCCATAGGGTGCTGACATCTTCCGGCAAGATGGGGGGATATAGCGGAGGTATACATATAAAAAACGCCCTCCTCAAGTTGGAAGGCGTCATTTTGTAGAGTTATTTAGCCAGCCTAGCAATGGCCTTAGCATATATCTTTGCATTGAGCATTAAATCCTCAATGTCGATATATTCATCTTTTTGATGAGCTAGCTCAGGATTTCCAGGAAATACTGCCCCAAAAGCTACCCCAACCTTTAGGGCCCGGGCATAGGTTCCCCCTCCAATGGCAAGGGGCTCCAGCTTTTGTCCTGTTTCCTCCTCATATACCTCCATCAAAGTTTGTACTAGGAAATGGTCTTTAGGCACGTAAAGAGGATCTTGAGAGTGGCCTACTTCTATCTCAATCCCCGTTCCTTCAAGGGCTTTTTTAATCCCCTCTATTACCTGAGCCTGAGTATATTTCACCGGATAGCGGATATCAATAACCGCCCTGCCCCTACTTCTGTCTATTTCCAATATGCCTAAATTCAGGGTAAGGCTTCCCGATACATCGTCCTTAAAATCAATGCCTAGATTCCGCCCTGTTGTATCACTGCCGATCTTGTCGTTTAAAGTCAACACAAACTTCTCCAATTCACTGTTCCCCAATCCTAACGTAGCTAGATATGCTAGCATCTGGGCTGCTGCATTTTTTCCTTTATCTGGAGTGCTGGCATGG
>CALGOY010000117.1 GCA_937960725.1 uncultured Bacillota bacterium | reverse complement strand
TTGCTGCACTCATCAAAGGTATGTTGAGCTTGATTGTTTTAGTCAGATTTGTGGTAAGATCCACTTCGCTGGGTAAAACCTCTGATCTCTGTGGTACCAACAATACATCGTCAAATGTCAGTCCTAGTTTTGAAAATTTATTATTAATGGTCAACACTCTCCTTTCTTTTAAATAAATAATTTCATACATTCGACATCTTTTGTGTAAATTAAAAGATAGTTTACCAAAAGCATTGTAATATGTCAATGCTTGTTTGGCCTCTTTCCAATTTTATTTTCCCTAGCATAATAAAAGAGATATTGCTGGGCATAGCCTGCCAGTTCCCCAAACTTATCTTTAGCAAAACTCTTGATCTTGGCAGGCGTAGCCCCTTTTCCAAGATACAGGGTCTCCATAACCCGCTGTACCCACACATCCACCGGGAAGGCCTCCCGCTTTCCCATAGAAAACAGCAGTACGCAATCTGCTACTTTAGGTCCTACGCCATAAAATTTAAGCATAGTTTTCAGGGCATCTTCGTATTTCATATTTTTTATATTCCATAGATCGATCTCCTGATTGTAAACCATCTTAGCGGTCTTTATGATATAGGATGCTCTATATCCAACTCCACAATCCAATAGCTCTTCTTCGCTGGCAGAAGCCAATCGCTCGGGCTCTGGAAAAGTGTAAAACTCTCTTCCATCCCAATAAACTGCCCTACCAAACTTCTTTGAAATACTCTCAATGCTCCGCTTTATCCTTGAAATAGCGTTATTGGCAGATATAATGAAGGAAATTAAGGTCTCCCAGGGATCTTGGTTTAGAATTCGTATCCCCCAGCCATACCGTACCGCTTCCTTCATTATATCGTCTTTGGAAAGCTCCCGCTTAATGTGGGCATAGTTCCTTTTTAAATCAAAGTAATCTTCCCATAATTTCCTATAATCTTCTAAACTAGTATTTTCCAGTATAACGGCATCGTTCTCCCAAAGCACCCTTAAGGGTTTATCTCTGACGATGCCCACATAGCCCTTTCCATCCCAATTCCAGCGGAAGGCTTGTCCGCATTCGAAAATATGAACTGGATTAAAATCTGAGATCCCTTTGATTTTTATTCTGTCGCCGTCTAAGACTTTTAACTCCACAGCTATTCTCCTCTACTGAGCTTTTCATGTATAGCTTTTGCAGCTCTCTTCCCAGCCCCCATTGCTAATATGACAGTTGCTGCACCAGTTACTGCATCTCCTCCAGCGTACACCCTATCCTTACTGGTAGCTCCAGTTTCCTCATCTATAATTATTCCTCCCCAAGGATATACAGCTAGATCCTTGGTAGTAGATTTAATAAGGGGATTAGGGCTAGTTCCTATAGCAATAATTACAGTATCTATATCCATTACAAACTCCGAACCTTCTATCGGTATAGGTCTTCGCCTTCCGGATTCATCAGGCTCTCCCAATTCCATCCTTATGCATTTTATACCGGTTACCCAGCCATCCTGTCCTAAAATTTCCACGGGATTAGTCAAAACGTCAAATATAATCCCTTCCTCTTTGGCATGGTGAACCTCTTCCTCTCTAGCAGGCATCTCTTCTTCAGAGCGCCTGTATATAATATGGACCTCCTCTGCCCCAAGGCGCAGCGCGCTCCTTGCTGCATCCATGGCTACATTTCCTCCCCCAACAACAGCTACTTTTTTGCCTTGTTTTATAGGGGTATGACTATTTGGAAAATCATAGGCTTTCATCAAATTGATTCGGGTTAGATATTCATTGGCTGAGTATACGCCGTTTAAATTTTCCCCGGGGATATTCATAAATTTAGGCAGGCCTGCACCGGTCCCTATAAAAACTGCCTCATATCCATTGTCCAATAGCTCATCTATAGTTATAGTTTTCCCTATAATAACATTGGTTTCAAATTTAACCCCCAGCTTTTTTAACCCATCTATTTCTTTTCTTACGAGGGATTTGGGCAACCTAAATTCAGGAATCCCGTAAACCAAAACCCCCCCTGGCTCATGAAATGCTTCAAATACTGTAACATCATAGCCGAGCTTAGCCAAATCTGCAGCTGCCGTCAATCCAGCAGGTCCACTGCCTACGATGGCAATCTTCTTGTCTCGCTTTGCCATCTCGGGCACTTGCTGATCTTCTTCTTGCTCCATCATGTAGTCTGCTGCAAATCTCTCCAACCGGCCAATAGCTACCGGCTCTCCCTTTCTACCCAGAATGCACTTGGATTCACACTGCTCCTCCTGCGGACAAACTCGCCCACAGATAGCAGGAAGATTGTTCGTTTCTTTTATTATTCTCAAAGCCTCTTTAATATCCCCATCGGCAATACATTTTATAAAATGGGGAATTTGTACGTTCACCGGACATCCTTCTACACACAAAGGCTTTTTGCATTGAAGACATCTTTTTGCTTCGGTTCTTGCCTCTTCTAAAGTATAGCCTAAAGCTACTTCTTTAAAATTATGCCTCCTTTTATCCGGTGCCTGTTCTCTCATAGGTGTCTTTTTTAATATAAGCGCCATTACTCATATGCCCCCTTATACAGTCTACATTCGTGCTCAGCCCTTTTTTCTTCATTCCTATACATCTGCTGCCGTCTCATGGCTTCATCGAAATCCACTAGATGGCCGTCGAATTCAGGGCCGTCTACACAGGCATATTTAATCTCCCCGCCTACTGAAACCCTACATCCACCACACATGCCTGTCCCATCTATCATTATGGGGTTTAGACTTACGGTAGTAGGAATATTGTGCTCTTTAGTAATTTGGGAAACTGATTTCATCATAATCAAAGGCCCTATGGCTATTACTTCATCGTATTTATTTCCCTGCTTTATTAAATCTTTCAAAACATAGGTTACAAATCCCTTATAACCATAGGAGCCATCGTCTGTAGAGATATACATATTTTTGCTTAATTTTCTCATTTCGTCTTCTAAAATTATGTATTCCTTACTCCGAGCTCCGATTATGACATCCACATGAGTTCCTTGCTCGTGAAGATATTTAACCTGAGGGTATAAAGGAGCTACTCCTACTCCTCCCCCTATGCAAAGAACCCGCTGCCTTCCATCTAGGTCAGACGCCCGGCCAAGAGGGCCTGCAAAATCTAATATGCTATCCCCCTGCTCTAACATGCCTAGGGCTTTAGTAGTAAATCCCACTTCTTGGAATATTATAGATACCCAACCTTCTTCCCTATCATAGTCGGCAATTGTCAGCGGAATCCTCTCTCCTTCTTCCATTACCCGAAGAATAATAAACTGTCCTGGCCTTGCCTTTTTTGCAACTAAAGGCGCCTTAACCTTCATGAGTTTAATGCCAGGGGCCAGCTCTCTTTTTTCAATTATTTCATACATTGAGAATACCTCCCTTTAAATACAGCAATTACACGCTATCGCTTTGCGACTGCATGACAATCCCCTTAGTCAATACATTGACTTGCAAGACATTAATCGCTGTCAACCTATCTACATCTTCCTGAATTTTTTTTTGAACATTGGCCATAACTTCGTGGATCTTGACCCCATAATAAACTACGATATCAACATATATTACTACGCCATCGGTTACACTGATTGCACGGGCCTTTAATACCTTATATACTCCTTTTGTATTTTTAGCGTTGTAGCTTGCAATAGCTTCGATGGCAGAATCGGATATAAAAAATTTACCCATATAGCTAAAAGTCGGGCGAACTACTGTTTTCTCTAGGGTTTCTATCCTTTGCTTCCCTTTCCCCACCTTTTTGAATATTCTCAGTGGATCTATAAAATATCCGGAAAAGTCTTTCCTGATTTCAAGAGTTGGCACAGGGATAACATGCTTTCCCTGTTCCACCCTATTTTTACGGGCTATTGCAATTTCCTCTTCTGTGGCAATATCCTCAATTCTTGTAATTCCATCAACCTTAGGCAAACCTAAATTTTCAACAATTTTATCTACCATGCTGTCTGAGGTCCCTAATATAAGGATGGATTCCGGCTGGAGTCTATCAATTGCATTTTTAACATCCGCCGCGTGAACCGGATCCATAAACAAAGCCCTGCGAATAGAAGCTATCCGGGTAGCTTCTTTTTTAGCTGATTTTCCAGCAACAACTTTACTCCCCTTAATTAACAGGCCATCGTCAATAATATAGGAAATTCCCAAATCATTGGCAAGATTAGCCGCCCTATAGCTTTTACCTGTACCACTGGGACCGATCAATGCATGTATTTTCAATTCAATCGCTCTCCCCAAAGCTAATAAAAACTCATAATACTTAATGATTTTATTTTAACACAACGCAGGTTAAAAATATAGGCTTATATTATTTATTATAGTAGAGGCAGTAGGGGGTTAGAAAACACTCATCACATTTGGGCCTTCGAGCAGTACATATTTTCCGTCCATGCTGAATAAGCCAGTGGTGTGCCTCTGACCATTTTTTCTTTGGAATATTATCCATCAGCTGTTTTTCAGTTTTTTCTACCGTATTGGCATTGGCTAAGCCAAGGCGATTTGATACCCTAAATACATGGGTATCTACTGCAATAGCATCTATGCCAAAGGCATTGCTAGCAACGACATTGGCTGTCTTGCGGCCTACGCCTGGCAGCTGTTGTAGCAATTCTATGTCAGCAGGTACTTGCCCATCATATTTCTCTACCAATATCTTGCATGTTTCAATTATATTGCGGCTTTTAGTTCTATAAAAACCGCAACTTCTTATATCCTCTTCCAGCTCCTCCGGCTTTAACTTCGCAAAATCCTCTGGTTTTTTGTACTTGGCAAATAAATTAGGCGTTACCTTATTAACTTGTTTGTCGGTGCATTGGGCGGATAATATAGTAGCAATAAGCAGCTGAAAAGGGTTTTCAAAATTTAACCCCGGCTTTGCATCATAATAATGCTTCTCCAACAATTCTAAAATACTTTTGATCCTTTCACTATCATGAATATTCATGGATATTTCCTCTCTTTGTGCTATTTTGTCCTGACGCTTGTCCACTTTATCTATTATATTATACTACAAGATTATACTACCAGGGTTAAAGCAGCAATTTTTTGCTCTTGATTTATCTTATGGAATAAAATTATAAAAATTCTATATAAATGTTATAGAATATGAAAAATATCCGCTGAGAAAGCAACTAAGCTCTCCAGCAGATAGCTATCAGTGGCAATTTATTCTTTTTAATTGAGTGATGTTACCATATTTCTCTATTAGATAAAAACCCACAATCGGTACCTTGTTGCGCTTATATACCTGCATAATTTCATTTATTTTATGGGGTGAAAATCGCAGGGATAAGCCACAGCCGATGGATATGCCTTTAGGAGTAGATATCATCTGTGCCTCGTAACCCTCTTGTTTCAGTATCCGACTAAAGTATAGGGCATGCTGCCTAGAGCGAAAAGCAACAACAGCAAAGCTTTCCATTATCCATAACTGACCTCCCTTTCCCTCGCCTCCTTAGTTTAATATATTTAGCGCTTTCAATTTTTGTTACAATAAAATGAAGGGGAAGCTGTAAATGATATACATGGATAATGCTGCAACCAGCTGGCCTAAACCTGACATCGTATACAATTCCGTAATTTGCTGCATGAAAAAATATGGTGCAAATCCTGGGCGGTCTAGCCACAAGATGGCTATAGAGGCTGCCAACATTCTTCTGTATACCAGAGAAATGCTATGTGAGTTGTTTGATGTAACCGATCCATTTAGCATGATATATACCTACAATACTACCGATAGCCTTAACTTGGCCATCAAAGGAATTTTAAAAGAAGGCGACCATGTGATTACCAGCTCTATGGAGCACAACTCTGTTTTGAGGCCCTTAAAGCATTTAGAAAAGCTTGGGGTGCAAATTACAATTGTTCAAGCTGATAGTAAGGGGATGGTAGATCCCGAGGATATAAAAAAAGCTATCAAAACAAATACCCGATTAATCGTAACGACCCATGCTTCCAATGTAACTGGCACCTTACTGCCAATAGAAGAGATCGGCAATATTGCAAGGAGCTTCGGTATCCCATATTTAGTTGATGCAGCTCAAACTGCTGGAGTTCTCCCTATGAGCTTTAGCAAGTTACCCGTAGACTTAGTAGCATTTCCTGGCCATAAAGGGTTATTAGGCCCTCAGGGGACGGGGGTACTCTACATTAGAAAAGGGATAGAACTAAAACCGATCCGCGTGGGGGGAACCGGAAGCCAATCGGAAGAACTCTATCAGCCAGACTTTTTACCAGATCGCTATGAAGCCGGTACTCTCAACACTCCAGGGATTGCAGGTCTAGGAGCAGGCATCCAATATATATTATCTAAAGGGCAGCAGAAACTTTTGTGCCAGCAAATCCGTTTGGAAAAAATGTTTTTAGATGCCCTATCCCAGATAAAAAATGTCACCATCTATGGACCGGAAAGGCTTGAAGAAAGAATCGGCATTATATCTATAAACATTAAAGACCATGACTCCTCATACATATCAAATATCCTGAGCGAAAATTATGGCATTGCAACTCGCGGCGGGCTTCACTGTGCCCCTTTAGCCCATCAGACTATCGGAACATTTCATCAAGGCACCGTGCGGTTTAGCCCAGGCATATTTAACACATTAGAAGATGTGAAGCTATGTATCAAAGCTATAGAAGAAATAAGCATAGCTGTAAAATAAATTAAGTGGAGGGGTGTTTTTATTTCCCTCCACTTAATTTTTATTTTTATTGCTCCATTGTCTATTTATCCAAAGCCCTTGCCAGTTTGCTCAGCTTTTTCCTCTTGGCTCCATCTAACAAGGGCATCATAGCATTTATCATTTGCTTTGCCTTATTGGGCGTTAGGCCCCCTTGTCCGGATTTGATCATATAAGCTATTTCAGCAATTAACTCATCTTCAGACTTCCCTTCAATCTCTTCCATCATCTTAGACAACTTGTTAAGAGCATCCCTGCCTATGTCCATCCTCTATCCCCTCCCAGATTTTGTGGCTTTACCTTACTATACTATTCATTTTTTGATAATTTGATACCAATCCATGCACACTTCAGTCCAATCTGCGTATTATAATTATGAAATAAAATAAAATCTACAATTATGCTCAATAATAGAAGCGCCTAGGACGGTGAAATCTATGGATTATCCCAAGTTCAACAGCAATAATGTTTTATTTTTTTTCATGTTTTTAACTTTATACTGGGACGTAAAATATGAGCCTACCAATTTGTTATTCTTCTTTTTATTTATGGTAATCGTTTCAAGCAATTAATTTAAAGTTTTCTGCAAAGGAGGTACACTATGGCAATCCCTGGACATGTGCAGCGCTTTAGCCCCCGGCATCGAGATATTGCTGTCGAAAACAAAACCACTACAGCTGGAGGAAAGCCTGACCAAACTAAAACCTCTACTCCCCTCGGCAAAGATACAGACATAGAAAAAAAGCAGAAAAACCTTTCCCCAATTCATCAGCTTCATACTCTACTAATGATTTTAATTGTATACGCTATTATATATTCCCTAAAAAATGAAAGAAAAAAGAAACCTAAAAAATTTGTATCTAGTTTTAATAGATATTTTGACTCTATGGAAACTGTTGTAAATATGCTCTCGGACGTTAGTCCATATTTAGGCCTACAAGAACAGGAAAAGATTCAAACCCTAATCGGCATGTTCGAAGCTGCCAATATACTCAGCAGTATCCGAAACGGCAGCTATCAAAGTCCAAGAATCTTAAAAAGCCTGAGCACTCCAATGGATTCTCAGGAGAGAAAACTGGGAATAATCAAAGCTTTAAAGCCTTATTTACCTCCTAGCAACTATGAGATAATTGATAAAGCTATACATACTTATAACGCAATCGACAGGGTTTCTAAAAATTTAGGACATACTTCCAGCCAATCAACTGAAAATGCTGAAAGCCAAAATATCGCTAATAAAATCACCGAACTGCTAGAAATTATAGATCCTTTAGTTCCAAACGAACAGCAGCAAAAATTCAATCAAGTAAAGAATTTGGTTAAAATGTACAATGCCATGGAAGAAAGTCAGCTATGGGAAAAATGGACTCAGCAAGAGGCTCAGCAGGAAGCAAAGAAATCAAAAACTCAAAATCCATCCGATGACGAAGAGATAGATAGCAACAAGACTAATATGATGAGTAAATCTAATAATGACGATTCAAAAACTAATAATGACAAACCTACCTCTAATTCTAGAGAAGCAAAAAAGAGCGTTACAGATGCATTAAAATCAGTATTAAACCCTGAACAGATTCAAACAATGGAAGTGATGATGAAAATGGCCCAGCTTTTATCACAAAAATCAGATGATAAGGAAGATAAAGATGATGATTAATAAAATAAAAAGGCCCGGTCGGGCCTTTTTGTGTTTTAGTTCTTTCATCTACCTTATTTTTATTTGATTTAGTTGTCCACCTGCAGCGCCTTGCTTACTAGGGGTATTACAAATAGCGACAGCAAACCACCTATTGATGCGGTGACCAGTTGGGGCCAGCTAAAATTAACCGATAGTAGTGCCTTTGCCTGTTCTGGTGCATTGGGATATATAAAGGGAAGAACTATTTTGATTACTACAACATACAAAGTAATGAACTTTAGCACAGCTCCTGAAATCAGGGCGGCATATTTATTTTTGTTATACAAAAGCCCTACCATAACAACAATCGCTGCATTTCCTAAAGCTACCGCCACGATCATAAAGGGCATAATTGGAGGAAGCTGTCCCTGAAAGTATGCAATAATCGGGGCCGCTATGGAGATTGCCAAGCCACCTTTTATCCCCACCAATACAGCTGCAACGATAAGGGAAAGATTGACTAGGGAGCCCACTACATATTGCCCCACTTGAGGAGGCATAGGTATGAAGCTCCTCAAGGATTGAAATAAAATAGTCAAAGCTAGTAAGACCGCAGTACGAGTGATGAATTTCACGATATCTTTGTTCATAATATATCAATCTCCCTATTCAAAATTTTATTCCTCAAATTTTTTCGCTGTTAAAGCGCTTTTTACGGTAACTCCTTTTATGTTACCAAGTTTTCCAGTTAAAGCTCCAATATCATCAGTGCTTCCCTCAACTATAAGGGATATGACCGATATCCCTCTTTCCCTGTATGGGATCCCCATTCTTCCTACAATTATGTGAGCGTACTCGCTTATATAATTATGAACTTTTTGTCCCACTTCATTAGGATTGTCTACTACAATTCCAATAACCCCTATTCTCTTTTCCACAAAACCCATCCCCCTTTTAATATCTAAATTGAATAAGGAGTCTTTACAACTAATATCGTTACATCATCCAGCATTTCCCTTCCCTGTAGCAGCGTTTTATATGCATCCGCCAGTTCATCGCAGATTGATTGCGCCGATAAATTTTGTATTCCGCTTAAGTATTCAATAATATTTTCGGTATTAAAAATTTCAGGCTGCTGCCTATCGATCTCCCCTAATCCATCGCTGTAAAATACCATTGTATCCCCTGGATCTAAAATAATTTTTTTAGTTTCATAAGAAGGTTTAAAATACTCTCCAAACCGGCATATAGGAAATCCATCTAGCTTTAAAGGCACTACCTCCCCAGTTCTTTTTATAATAAGGGGAACAGTATTCATGCCTGCGGATGCGTAGGATAACTCCCTTGTTTTGATGTTATATATTCCATAAAACAAAACCACGTACATTTCCTCTGGAAAGGTCATAGAATTATACACATGATAAAGGTGCATGAGCACGCCCCTGGGAGTGAAAATCCTATATCTCCCATCCTCATAATCAATCTTTGGCCTTAAGTTTTGGTTAATAAACACATTTACCATAGCCGCTGAAACTCCGTGGCCAGCCACATCCCCTATCAGTATGCCTATGTTCTCATCATCCAGTCGGAAAACGTTATAAAAATCTCCTCCTACCTTTTCGCAAGGTAAATATTTAGCGGCAAATTCCATTCCCGGTACTTTAGGAAAGTCTGTTGTCATCAAAGCCATTTGAATCTGCTTTGCATCATCTAAGTTTTTTAATAGCTTGCGATTAGCTGCTTCAATTTCAGCGGTTCTAGCCTTCACAGCTTTTTCTAGATCCTCTACGTATGTGCTCAGCTTCCGCTCGGCTTCATTTAATTCTTGATAAGGTTTATGAACGTTGATCACGAATAAGGCCCTAAAAAATATATAATAAGCCACAATTTTATAAATATGCCCCAGTAAATTGTAAATATCATAAACATCACTATACATAGTAAAAGCTAATTCGCTATATATGCTAAATAGAAAGCCTGCTATCGTTAGCAAAAACTCCTTGCTTCTGTGGTATTTGTTATACAACTTCACGCAAGTTCCTACTGTTATAACCTGTATCAAAATGATAACGTATTCTAAAGCAATCTTAGTAGGAGTTACGCCCTTCCCTTCGATAAATAAATCCGGAAAAATATCAGGATAATAGCTTACTAATATAAGCAGTAAAAATGCAAGCAGCGAAACAAATACTAAGTCAGTAGACCGCCTTTTTTTCAAGGGAGCCCGGCCAAATATAAGATTGGTGCTCAAAGCTCCTACTGACATGACTAAGCGGGCCATTATCCAAAATATAGTAGCTTTCTGTGGGCTGGATTCTGTAAGAAAGTCCGGCATTCCTTTATAGGAAAAAGTATGGAACATATCCAGTAGCGCTACCATAAAAAAAGTATAGGAAATAATCATCATGCTCAAGCGCTTTGAAACTTCAAAAGTATAATAAGTAATAGCAAATATAGCAAATGACATTACTATACTCAGGAACTCCAGGAAAATGTGCAGCGTTAGAAATACATCCGCTGGCAGTACAAAATACAATTCTTCTTCGCAGCAAAATTTCCCCAGATAAAATAATAAAACAGAAAATAGAGAAATTCCGACAATTATCTGTATATCCCTTCTGTTATACCATTTTGATTTATTAGCAACCCTATACATTTTTCCCCCATAATCCCTTTTCATATCTATACGTTTTTATCATACCACAAAAACTTTACGAATGTCATCATAAAAAGAAAAAAGTTTGATTAGCAAGCTAACCAAACTTATAGATGAATAGATTTATCGGTCAAACCCTCTACTTTCCCAATACCGTAGCCGAGGGAGAAGCTCTGCATCATGCTTCCAGCTATAATCGTAACTAATAATTCCCTATCTTCCTTTGCAAGCCCGACATCGCCCAGCCTTATATACTCCTGCATTTTCTCCCTAGAAATTTGAAGAATAGCCTGCCGTGTACCAGCATACTGATGCTCCAGCTTTGAATTGCCTTCCCGTGTGAATTTTTTTATCAGCTTTCCTGTGTCCATTGAAATATCCCCTTTAAATTTAATCTCATATTGGATATTTCCCACTTTTATGGAATTATATACACATATTCACAATCGTATTAGAATCAGATGGAGCCTATCCAATTATCTATTGACAGCTGTACTGGTTCATCGGGATATATAAAATTAGACACCTGCAACCCTATTAAGCGAACCGGCATGGATAGATTCACCCTCTGTTTAAGGAGGCTCTCCGCCTGCTCATATATAAGCTTTGAAGAAGATA
>CALGOY010000116.1 GCA_937960725.1 uncultured Bacillota bacterium | reverse complement strand
GAACAACGAGATTGCCCTACAGCTCGCAGATCTGAGGAATAAGGCCATAATTAAGTTGGAGGACGGCAGGGAAATAGAAGGCCTAGAAAACACTATAAAATCAATAATTGCCGACCTGGCGGTGGAAGCTTCTCATAGCTCCAAGATGAAAGAGGGGCAGGAGATTTTAAAATACAACCTCGAAACCCAGAGGCTTTCCGTGTCAGGGGTATCCATAGATGAAGAGATGACCAACTTGATCCAGTACCAACATGCCTACTCCGCTGCAGCGAGGATGATAACGGCTATTGACCAAGCGCTGGATATACTGATAAATCGAACTGGCGTTGTTGGTAGATAGAGGAATGATATATAGATTACTAATGTTTTAGGCCAGGGGGCCTAAAAATGCGTATAAGCAATTCGATGATGATAGGACAACTGATGAGAAATCTGAATAAGAACCTAGAGAGAATGGAGAAATATCAATACCAGCTGGCTACAGGGATGAGATTGGCGCGACCATCCCAGGATCCGGTGGGAATTACCCGTAGCCTCCAAGCCCGGACGGAGCTTTCTAAGCTGGAAAAATATAAGCAGAATGTCTCAGATGCCAAGGCCTGGCTAACCCAGACGGAAACCGCACTGATGGAGATTAACTCCATCATAACCCGGTGCTATGAGCTGGCGGTAGACGCTGCCAACGGCACCAAGACTAAGGAGGATCGGGAAGCTATATCCAAGGAGATAGCACAGCTGAAGGAGCAGCTTATCGAAGCTGCTAACACTACATATTCAGATCGATATGTATTTGGAGGCTACTACACCACGGATAAGCCTTTTGGAAAAGATGGGACATATTATGGGGACAACAACAGGATTAAATACGAACTAGCTCCCGAAAATCAGATGGATGTGTCCATAACAGGTAAGGAGCTCATGGAAATAGATGACTCCAATACTCTCTACAGCGTGTTAGATGAACTCTATAAGCTTCTTAGCCTGCAGGAAGATGACTCTGCAGATCAGGAACAAGTAAAGGAACAGTTCGACGAACTGATTGGAAATCTCCAAAAAGGACAAGAACATATTCTATCTCTACTAGCTGAAGTAGGCGGTAAGACTAAGCGGCTAGAGCTTATGGAAATCCGCTATGACCAGGATGAAATTAACTATAAGGCTATTAAATCCGAAGTCGAGGACGTAGACCACGAGCAGGTTATCATGGAATTTTTGATGGCGGAAATGGTATACCGTTCTTCCCTGTCTGTCGGGGCGAGGATTATTCAGCCTACTCTGGTAGATTTTCTTCGATAAAGGAGTATAGACCATGGCACTAGAGATAAGGCAGACCTATGGGCAGATTGGAATTGAGACCCAGCGGGCCTGGATGAATATCCGTCAAATCCCCCCTAAGGCCCATATAGAGCAGAGGCCACCAGAGGTAATAATTGATCAGAAGCTTCCCAAGGTACATATAGACCAAACCCAATGCTTTGCAGAATCAGGACTTAAACCTGTACTGCAGTTGGCGCGGGAGTTTTACCAAGAGGGGCTAAAAGCTGCCTTGGAAGCCACGGGCAGGATAGCAGAAGAAGGTACCCGCCTGCTTAGGATAGAGGACGGGGGGAACCCCATAGCGGATATCGCCTATGAAAGGGCCTATAGGGAATATCAGTTCAACATGGTCCAGATGCCCAAGTCCCGGCCAAAGATTGAGTGGGATATGGGTTATCTCAATATAAATTGGAAGATAAACCCCGCAAAGATAGAATGGGAGACTTATACCACGGCATCATTCGATGTCATTCCCCATAAAGTAGATATATACATGAAACAGTGGCCAGATATAGAGATAAGGTATGTAGGAAATAACATGGACCAAAAAGTATGACACTTTCGTAGTCAAAATACGAACTATTCTACTACGGATTTAAAACCATTTACATAAATGAGGAGAGAAATCAATTATGAAAATAAATACTTTAAGGTTCGGGCAGATAGAGGTGGATGAGGATAAGGTGATTTTGTTCAAGGAGGGCATCCCTGGACTAAATCACCTTAAAAAATATATACTGATCCATGAAGATGAAAAGACACCGCTCCATTGGCTCCAGTCAGTAGAGGATGGCAGTATTGCACTTGTATTAGCCGATCCATTTGTGTTTAAGCCAGATTATGCCCCATGTATTCATGAGGATATACTGACAGAGCTGCAGGCGGAGACGGAAGAAGACCTGATAGTGATGACTATACTGGTCATTCCAGAAGATATAAAGAAGATGACAGCCAACCTCATGGCTCCGATTGTCTTCAATCCTAAAAAAAGACTGGCTAAGCAGGTAATCCTGGATAAAGGGGACTATCCCTTACGCTTTCCGGTATACGAAGCCCTCAAGAGGAAGGGGGCATAGCTATGCTGGTGCTGACCAGAAAGAAAAACGAAGCCATAATGTTAGGGCGTGATATAGAAATAACAGTCCTCGGATTTGACGGGGATAAGGTTAAATTGGGAATCGAAGCCCCAAAGTCCATCACCATACTTAGAAAAGAAATTTACGAAGAAGTAGTAAAAGCCAACAAAGAAGCCATTTCCAACAATCTTCCACAAAATATTGACTTAAAAGATATTTTTAAATAAAAATCAAAAAAATTTTTCCGAAAAGGCTAAAGTTTTATTAAAGGATGACGATACATATAGTGAAAGCAATTGGATGCTTTTTCCTCAGCGGCCGGGGGGAGAAAGC
>CALGOY010000115.1 GCA_937960725.1 uncultured Bacillota bacterium | reverse complement strand
TTATAACAACAATTAGCATTTTTATCTTTATGATAAAATTTAGCTATTGTTTTTAACAAATTTTAGGAGGTATAGTGAATGAGTAGGTTTAATAGGTTAGATGATCTATTAAAAAGCTTTGTTGATAGGGGACCAGCTGGTTGTGCTTGTTCTGTTATCAAAGACGGAGAAATCATGTATGAAGGATATTTTGGCTATGCTGATCTGGAAACTCAAAAGCCCATCACAGCCGATACCATCTATCGTATCTATTCCATGACAAAAGTTGTAACCTGTACAGCTGCACTTATTTTATATGAGAGAGGATTATATTTACTCAATGATCCACTTTATGAGTACCTTCCCGAGTTTAAAAACCCACAAGTTTATCACCGTACTCCTACTGGTGATCTATATACGGCTCCTGCTAGTCGACCCATTCTTGTAAAAGATCTTTTTACCATGTCATCAGGCTTGACCTATGGTGGAAATCAAAATGAAACTGAACGGCAAACTAGCAAGCTAATGGAAGAGTTAAGGCAAAAACAGGCTGCAGGGGAGAAATATGATGTTAGAACTTTATCTAAAGCATTGGCAGAAATTCCTTTGGCATTTGAGCCTGGAAGCCATTGGAAGTATGGATTAAGCCATGACGTTTTAGGAGCCTTTATTGAAGTGGTGTCAGGAAAAAGCTTTGGTGAATTCTTAAAAGAAGAAATATTTGAGCCTTTAGGCATGAATGATACCTTCTTTAGAATCCCAGATCACAAGAAAGATAGGTTGTGCAGTTTATATAACCGTTCTGACGATGGTACTTTAATCAAAAATACCAGCATGGATGCCAACTATCAACCAGATGCTACATTTGAAAGTGGTGGCGGAGGATTATTATCTACTCTTGCGGACTATAGCCGTTTTGCACAAATGTTGGCTTGTGGCGGTGAGTTAGATGGTGTCAGGATACTGGGATCAAAGACTATAGATTTAATGAGAACTAACCATCTAAGTCCACAGCAATTAGCAGATTTTAACTGGCCTTATCTAGCAGGATACGGCTATGGATTAGGTGTTAGAGTGATGATAGATCCAGTAGCAGCTGGTAGCAATGGTTCAATAGGTGAATTTGGATGGTGCGGACTGGCTGGAACCTGGGTTATGATAGATCCCGAAGAAAGATTATCCGCAGTTTATATGCAGCAGATGCTGCCTAATTTTGAAGAGTATCATCAGCCTAGACTTCGTGCTGTCATATATGGCGCACTGTAAATAAGAAAATCTTTAGAATAGAATATATCTATTAAGGAAACCAGATCTACTGAATAAGCTAATAAAATGTTAAAACGGTATAGTAGAGCGCAGTCACAAGATAGATAACGAATTATTTTACAGTAGACGAAGATTTAAAAGTTATAAAGCAGATGCAAAAAGCATTTAAAGGATATACTATGGTTTTCTTTTTTTTACCTATTGCATTTAATTTTACAATGAACCATCAAATTTTGCAAAAAAAAAGAGGATATTTAGCATTTAATGTAGAATAAGGAAAAGGAGTAAACTAATTTTAAGATTATAAATTTAAAAAGATATCGGTAAATTTATAAATAATTTTGAAGGTTTAATTATAAGAAAATCCAGCAAGCAATGAGGTGCTTTTGTTGCGGGATATTAAATATGCTGAACTGGTGTTTAGACTCGAATTCTTAGAAGATTCTGTCCTTCCCAAATATAAAGTTTTAATGCTAAATGGTGCATTATTAAATGTTTTGCTAAGTTTATATTGTATAAATAAAAGAAAGTGTAACGGTTGTAACATATTGTCTAAATGCTTAATTCAAAAAATTTTAGGAGATAATTACGAAGCGGACAAGCCTCTTATATTACAAAGCCACTATATGCAGCCGTATTATCTAATAGATTGTAATGATAATAGGATATGCTTTAGACAAAATCAAGAACTGACTTTTAGCATCAGGTTAATAAATAAAGCAATTGATTACATAAGTCAGTTTATATACATATTCGACCAATTAGGCAATATAGGCCTAGGGCCTAACAGAGCCAAATATTCTTTAATAGGCATATACAATGATCAAAAAAAGCCAGTTTTTCAAAATGGTATATTGCATGAGGAAAACATACATATAAAAAGCATTTCAGATTATATCGCCTATAGAAAATCACATATAAAAGATAAAATAACCTTGATGTTCACAACGCCTTACATACAGGAACAAGATCATTTAAACTTTTTTATTAATGTTAATAATTTATTCTATTCTATAAAAAATAGGCTTAATAGTTTGAATGTAATAGAAGAAAAAGACATGGAACTGTTAGATGAGTTTGAAGATGACAAAAATTCTATCAACTTTAATTTAAATATAGTTAAGCGAAATTATCTGATAAGCAAACTAAAACAAAATAAGACAATTGTAGGTTTTAAAGGGGAAATAAGCTTTTCGAACGAATTTTATAAGCTTCTAGATTATCTAATAGCTTGCGAAAAATTAAATATAGGAGGCCATATTTTATTAGGCTATGGTAGGCTCGCAATAAAGGGGGAGGGATAAAATGGCGAAAAATTTCGACTTTATAGCAGCAAATTGCCTAGAGCCTTCGCCAATAAGTGGAGATGACTATATAAATTTAATGGAAGAAATAAAAACTAGGAGCAAACAAGAAATTAGCGTAAGCGAAATTTTTGATGACTATTCCGATAAACCCTATTATTTTAAAACATCTGGGAAATTGTTAGCAAAAGCTCATTCCTTACCTTCTATCAAGGATGCGGCTTCGCTTTATGTATTATTGGATTACTTATTGACAGATGATAAAATCAATTTTGATAGAAACAAAAGTTACAAATCATTTATAGATGGAGGAAACGAAACTATAAATAGCATACTATACTCTATCTCTCAGGGTGAACCCGTCAAACTGCATGGTGATAAGCAAGTTGATTTTATCAAAGGCTCTTTGTATAAGATAAAAAAGTATTTTCTTGAAAATAACAAAATTAAGGATATCAGGGGAGCCAGTGCTATTTTAGATTATCTAAATACTGAAGCCACATTAGATTATTTAAAAGATAAATATATAAGAGAATGTGCTATCTATTGCGGTGGAGGAAACGTGCTTATTATTTCTCCAAAAGGGGAAGGGGAGGAGATATGCAAGGACCTCGAAAGGCTTTATACTGAGACCGCATTGACTGCTAAAAATGCTTTTGAGCACATAACATGCACTCTCAATGATATAGCAGTAAACTATAATGAAGTCCTGTCTGAACTAAATACCAAGCTTGAAGAAAGAAAAAAAGTTAAGTTGTATGCAATAAATCCAGATAGCGATAAGACTGAAATACAGATAAAAGGAAAAAAGTTCAATTTCAAAGGCCAGGAGATTGCTGAAAAAGGACAAGTATGCAAGCTCTGCGAAATTAGGGATTCAAAATATAAAGTCCCTTCGCCGGAAGGTGACATAGACGTTTGTCCCTCATGTCTGAGGAAGAATACGGTAGGCAGGGACAAAGCTAATTTCTATGATGAATTTGAAAAAAGCCAAAACGTTAAGATGAAAAGAAGATACGAAATTAATTCTATAAATGACATAGGAGACTCTAGGGGATATGTGGCTTTGATATATGCGGATGGAAATAATCTAGGGAATGTGGTAAAAAATATCAAAACTCCCTTCCAGCACATGTACTTTAGTAGGAAATTGGAGTATACGACTAAAAACTGTGTTTATAGCGCTATTTATGAAACGATGGGGGAAGACGCAGCGTTCGAAGCAATATGCCTTGGAGGAGATGACTTGCTGATTGTAGTTCCCGCCGACAGAAGTCTTAAAATTGCAAATAAAATAATAGATAAATTTGATAAGGCTTTTAATTATAATATTACCATTTCGGCTGGTATATGTATAGCAAAATCTACAACCCCCATTCAAAACATGTTCTCTATAAGCCAACACTGCCTGAAAAATGCTAAAAAATATGAGAGAAAAAGCAATCAAAAAGGCGGCACTCTAGATGTAGTAGTCATAGAAGGGAATTTAAATATAGATCTAGAAAGCAGAGATACCACTTTATTCCCAATGACGAACAAAAGGGCGGAAAAGCTAATTAACATTATTGATGCTATGAGAGAAGACAAAAAAGTAAACAAAAACCAGATTTATAAGTTCAGGTATGCGGCAGAAAATATGTCGGCTAATGAATTTCAGCTGTTTTATTTATATCAAGTTGCAAAGCAAAATTCAAGAAAATATACAGAATATATCAACCAAATATTTGATATAGAAAACTCTTCGTTTGCTGGATTAGTGCAGATTAATGACAAGCTAGTATCCCCTTGGAATGATATAGCTCTATTGTGGGACTACTCAGGAGGTGAAAGCAGTGAAGCCAGTAACTTATGAAGTAAGCATAAAAATTATAACTCCATTTAATATAGCTACCGGTGAAAGCATTGATAGTTTTTTAGATAAAAGCACTGTTAAATATAAGGGGAAAGCATATATTCCAGGCAGTACTATTAAGGGCAAGATAAGGAATAATTTTTACATGATAAACGATTTAGAACATATAAAAGAGAATTGCAACTGTCCTATGTGTAAGATATTTGGAAAACCCGGATATAGTCCGTCGAAAATATATGTAGATGATTTTATAACGGAGGAAGAGCCTTTAACATTAATTAGATTTGGCAATGCCATTGACAGATATAGGAGGACAGCAAGAGATAAAGCCTTATTTACCGAAGAGCTT
>CALGOY010000114.1 GCA_937960725.1 uncultured Bacillota bacterium | reverse complement strand
GTATTTTGAACAAACACCAAAATGTCCAGATAATGGAGAATATGAAATCAAAATTAATATCAATGGAAAGCACACTGTAGAGTGTAGTAAACATAATGCAAAGCAAAGCAATTAACCTAACTATAAAATAACAAATATAATACGTCATTTCACAAATCAAAAAAAACAAGGATACAAACAATATATGTAAAATTAAAGTTATTTATGTAAAATCTGCTAAAATATAGTTGAATTTTAGCAGATTTTACTATATAATGGAATAAAAATAAAATAGGATGGTGATGGAAATTCCGAAATTCCAGTACAAGGCTGTTGACATGGATGGCCGAGTAGTGGAAGGGGTCGTTGAATCCTATGATTATAATAATGCGGTTGAGATAATTCGAAGCAAATCTTTATATCCAATAAAAATAATAGAATTTAAATCAAGGGGAATTTTTGACAATCTACATTTATGGAGCAATATTTCGTCAAAAGACTTATCTATTTTTTGCAAACAATTCGCTTCCCTGATAAAGTCGGGGATATCGATTTCAGAATCTCTGGATATCTTGGCCGAGCATATATCAAACAGGAAGCTTAGAAATAGCATAAAAGACATATACAGGTCAATTCATACTGGAAAAACATTGTCCGAGGCTTTCCGCCTACAGGAAAAATATTTTCCTGATATTTTAATAAGAACGATAGAAGCTAGTGAGCTTAGCGGAACACTGGATATTTCATTAGAAAGATTAGCGCTTTACTTCCAAAAAGAATACGTATTGAAGCAGAAATTTAAGAAAGCCATAACTTACCCTATCATCTTAACTATTACTGCAATCGTAGTAGTATTTTTTATGGTACAAGTGGTAATCCCTCAATTTGTTAAGCTTTTTCAAAGCTACGAAGTAGAACTGCCCCTGCCAACGCGCATACTATTGACTGCTTACGACCTGTTCACTTCCTATAGTGTAATATTGTTTATATTTCCTTTTGTTATATATTTTTTTATAAACTCTATAAGCGAGGAAACAGTTAGTCGGATATGGCTTCATAGAATCGTTTTAACATTACCGTTAGTTGGAGACCTTGCTCGCAAGCTATTATCAGCTAGATTTAATCGCATATTGGCTATGTTAATGGGTAGCGGAATTTCCCTAACCCAATCTTTGGATATTGCTGCTAAATCTATTGGAAACGCATATATAGAGCAAGCTTTGAAAACAGTGATTGACGAAGTGCAAAAGGGGAGAGAACTAGGCTATTCTTTAAAAAAGATCGACGTCTTCCCTGCTGCCATATCCAGGATGGTTTCAGTGGGTGAAGAGGGAGGGCGCTTAGAGGAGATGATGGAAAATATGGCGGATTTTTATGAAATAGAGTTTGAAGCCTCCATAGAAAAAATTATTACTTTGCTAGAGCCTTTGATTACAATAATATTGGGAGGGATTATTGCTATAATTGTTTTAGCAGTTGTTATGCCTATATTCGATATATATCGATTGGCAGGCTAGTTTAAAATAAGAGAAAGGGAAAGGAAATAGAGAATAAATGGCAGCTGTATTGACGATTTTGGGACTTATATTAGGCAGTTTTTATAATGTTTGCATCTATCGAATCGGTGAAAAAGCATCTATCGTTTTTCCTCCATCCTATTGTCCGAAGTGCAAACATCCTTTAAAACCGAGGGATCTAATACCTGTATTAAGCTATATTTTGCTTAGAGGGCGATGTAGGTATTGCAAAGAAAAGATTTCAATTAGATATCCTTTGGTAGAAATAATTACTTCTATTATTATACTGCTACTTTATTCTAAGTATGGGCTTACAGGCCGTTTTTTAACCTATACAATTCTAGGGTCTATTTTAATTATCATATCTTTTATCGATATTGATAAGCAGATTATTCCAGATATATTGGTCGTTATAGGAATAGGGACGGGGCTTTTTGTTTGCCTATTGGGCTTTACGGTTAGTTTAGCTGATGCTTTATTGGGACTACTGCTGGGCGCAGGGATACTGCTGACAATAGGATTGATATCTTTGTTAGTACTTAAAAAAGAGGGTATGGGCGGGGGAGATATTAAGCTAATGGGCATGATAGGATTATTTTTAGGCTGGAAAAAGACCCTACTAGCTATTGTAATTTCAATCTATTTAGGCGGAATTGTATCTTTGTTTTTAATAGTTTTTAAGAAGAAGGAGCTGGGACAAGCCATTCCATTTGGACCTTTTATAAGTTTGGCTAGCTTGATTGCTCTAGTATGGGGAACGCCTATAATATCCTAGTATTCTGCTTATTTTATTGGGGCTTAGAAAGGTTGATCATATCGTGGCTGGTAGCAAGGGGTTTACGCTAGTGGAGCTGATGGCCACAATATTTCTGCTGAGTATACTCCTTCTAATTGCAGCTCCCAATATTATCATGATTTCTCAAAAATGGATATTAGAAACTACTGCCCGGGAAATGGTGGAAGATATACGGTGGACACAGCATTTAGCTATTGTAGAAGGCCAAAGCTATAATTTTGAAATCCATTTATCTGAAAAATATTATCTTATTCGGCCGGCAAGAAGCAAGGAAGTTCATCGTAAAAAAGTAAAACTAAATCCGAATATAGTCAGGGTGACAAGTACCCTTGCAAATAATGGACAATCCTTCGATTATAAAGTGTTGACCTATTCAGAAACAGGCAATCCAAGTCAGACGGGGAGAATCGTACTAGAGTCAAGAGATGGAAATAGCGTTACTATTACCATTGCGGTAGGCAGCGGGAGGGCTAAGATCATACGATGAAGTGGCAAAAGGGTATGACTCTCGTTGAAGTATTAGCATCCCTGGTTATTCTATCTGTAATTGTCATACCTTTCTTATCTTTATTAACTTATGTTACCGAAGCAAGATTTACTTCTAGAAATATTTTATATGCCAATTACGCTGCTGTAAGCGAGATGGAAAAGCTGGCTGCAATGAATTGCAAAAAAATATCTTTAAGCAATAGTGAATTTGTAAAAGACAATATGATAATCAAAGTCAAATCCAAGCCCTGGGTAACTAGCCAGCAGCCCTGTATTTATATTATATTGCAAAGTAAAGACCAGTCTAGTCTCGATTGTATAGTAATTCCTCCTGAGGGTGGCGGTGGAATATTTTTAGATACGACATCTAAACTAATTGACATACAAGTTATGGCAAATGAAGATGAATATGATATATGGGTTGGCACAGCTAATATAGTTGGAAAGATAAATGAAGGGGAAAGACCAATTGTTGTGGTAAATGCAGCATATAAACCGGAAGACATAGTTGTTAATCTAAGCATTATGGGAAATGCGGATACGCTTGTTTATTCAACCAATAGCGGAGTTAATATAGAATCCGATGGACAGGTCATTGTAAATGAAAATATCTATTACCGCGACTACATTTTATTTAAATCAGTTGTAGAAGTGTATGATGCTTTAGAACCTGAAAAGCTGTTAACCAAGATGGAAAGTATATTGCGCATTCCAATTGATTGATTCATATTCATCGCCTTTGGGAGAGAAGTATAATGCTTAAGAAAAGAAATTTATTAAAATCGAAAAGAGGAATTACGCTTATTGAACAGCTGTTAGTTTTATCTTTGATTTTAATAATATTTTTAGTTGGATATTCGCTATATTTAATGGGAATTAAAGGTTTTGTATATAATGCAGATGCCCTTGATGGGCAAGCTAATGTTAGAATTGCTATGGACCATATAATCCGATCTTTTCGCTATTCTAATACAATTAAAGTTGACGGCAGCTATTTAAAAACTGGGGAAGATACGTATTATTTATCGGGAGATGTGCTTATGGTTAACAGAAACCAGCTGGCTGTAGGCATATCAGAATTTGTAATATTTCAACCTCTACCCCATCTAGTCTATGTACGCATTACAAGTGTTCCTGATAGCTATGGAAGATCTTTCTCATTACAATCTTGGCTGACTATCAGGAGGCTGTAAGCTTAATGAGAAAGGGGATAGAGATGAGGATTTCAGTATGCAAGGGCTCTGCTTTGCTTATAGTATTGCTTATCCTCATGATAATATCAATGTTAGCAACATCTTTACTAAATATGACCACTATTCATACTCGCATAGGGGCGGCTGATGATCTTCACCAAGCCGCATATTATTTTGCAGAAGCTGGTCTTCAAAACCAGATTGAACTAATGGTAAATTATATGGAATTTCTATATCGCGATGGGCAGTATGTTCACACGAGAAATCATTTTTATAATAAGATATCAAATATTCCAATTCAGACCCTGTCGTTTGAACCCTATAAAGGACAGCAAGTAAATTCAAAGATTACAATTAGGCGGGAGGGAATTCATAATAGCGCTATCTGCTTTACGATTTATTCTAGCTGTACAATAGCTAATATCAAGCGGACAGTAAAAGCAAGGGTAAATGTATTGTGGGAAGACCCCCAAAGCCCCGGATTCAAATTGGATAAGAACAACTTTTATATCAGCCATTGGGGGGAGACGTACGAATGGCACTGACAAATATTTTTGAAAGAAGTGCTATTTTGGGAGTAGATATTGATACAGCTTATATAAAAATAATCAGCAGGGACCAACGGGGATTACCAGTCCGCTGGCTGGTGGAAGCTATTCCTGAAGATCTGATGAGAAATGGTAGCATCATATCGGATAAGAAATTAGGTTTATTTATTCGGGAAAAATTGAATAAAGCAGGGATACGGGGAAAAAAGTGTGCTATATGCCTTTCATCGGATCAAGTTGTTGTTCGCCAGTTTTCATTTCCTGCTATGGTAGAAGAAGCGCTAGAGGAGAATATTCGCTATGAAATGGCGGAATATCTCCCCTTGGGAGTAGACAATTACGTAATCGACTATAGAATTTTAGACAATGAACAATCTCCATTTCAGAAAAATCAACTGAGGGTTATGGCTGTAGCTGCTCCTAGAGAGTTAGTGAACAGCTGCATTAATGCATTTAAAAAAGCAGGTTTAAAGCCAATATTGATGGATATTCCGCAGAATTGCCAGGAGATATGGTACAACCAATATGTTGCTATAGAAGATTTAGCTTTAGAGCAAAAAAATGTATGCCTTATCTATGTAGGAAAAGTTTCTACTAGAATTACCTTTCTTCATCAGGGGAGCTACTTTATTGATAAAATATCAAAAAGCTCAATGGAGGAAGAGAAAAAAATTGATCTGGACCTGCTGCTTCAAGAACTTACTGAAATGCTAAACTTCTACTATACCCGCTATCCAGATTGCCAAATTAACAATATAATACTAATGGCAGATAAAGTTCAAATAAAAATGCTGGCTGAGACAATAGAAAAGCGATTAGCATTAGCTGTACATGCAGTTGAGTTGCCGGTCGATTCCAAAGGTCAAGTTTGCCTGCCTAATGCTATAGGAGCCTCTACAAAAACTCAAAACGATAGAAAAAATAGGATAAATCTGATTAGAACTAAAAAACGAGACAGAGTACCGGTACAAACGATGTTAAAGCTTTTATTAGCAGCTTCATTGAGCTTGGGAATTGTAATAGCGGGGTTTTGGTACCCAGTTAGGCGGAAACAAAAGCTGCTCGATCGACTTAGAGCCTTAGAAGCTCAAAAGGATAAATATGTAGATGTTCTAAATAGCTATGAAGAAGTTAAGAGTGAAATAGAATATATCACAAGCAAAAAATTGCAGCTAAATAAGTTGGCGTCCGAACAGATCAGGTTATCGGAGCTGCTGGATGTGATAGACGATTGTATACCTAATGACATTCGTATCTTAGAGATTTCGACTGAACGCAATGTAATTAAGCTTTTAGGCAGGGCAAGGGATGACGGCGCTATAGCTCAGCTATTGACGGCATTGGACGGAACAGGACGATTTGATAGGGTATCGATTAATGAAATAATATTGGAACAGATAACAGGTTTAAAATTATTTAAATTGCAGTGCGATGTAGAACTTTATTTCGAAGAAATAGATCATGATAGCAATTATATGGGAGGGATTATCCGTTATGAAGCTATTCCCTAGAGGGAAATGGGCGAATATTTTATTTATAAGTGTAATAGTATACATTCTTTATTTTTTTTATTTTTATCGCCCTATTATGGCTGAAACAGAGGATATTTTAAATAGGATATATACGGTTGAAAAGGATGTAGAAAATAATAAATCTTTAGATATGGAACTTAAAATGCTAAATGATGAGCTGTCTAGCTTATACGAGGAGTTGGGTTTGTTACAAAATGACGCCTTCGGGGGCAGAAATCAGGCCGAAATTATACTTTTTATGGAAGATTTAGTAAGGCCTTTAGGAGTTATGAAAAATATTCGTTTTGAACAAATAGAGGACTATGGGGCATATAAAGTAGCTAGAATGGTAATATCCATAGATACTAGTTATGCCAATTTAAAAAGAATTGTTAAAGAGCTTGAACAGGCCCCTTGGAAAAACAGGATAGAAAAGATGAAAACCGTGGTTAAAGGCAATTCGGTTTCGCAAAAATATAACATAGAAGTAGAAATGACAGTAGGATTGTATTGTTTATAGACTAATCTATTTGAAAAATGCTATAATTATCCTGTATAAGGGATTAAGTAGAGGGGAGTAGGGATGAATGAAAGATAGTTATCGGGATGGCATTTGTTTGAAAAATTATATGGAAGAGGTAGTATTTAACTATATTGATCGCTTAATCAAAAATAGTCCCTATTGTACCTGCGCTCTATGCCGTACAGATATTGCAGCTTATGTACTAAATCGTCTACCTCCTAAATATGTGGTTACAGAAAAAGGGCAGGTATACTCTAAGTTATCCGAGCTCCAGCAGCAGTTTGAGGTAGATGTGACAATTGCCATTATGAAAGCTATACAGGTAGTGGGTATGAATCCAAAACATCCTGTAGATGAGAAGGTGAAATGATGAAAAACAATATAGTTTTAATTGGCTTTATGGGCTCTGGAAAAACAACAGTAGGTAGGATTTTAGCTAGAGAACTGAAAGTCCATTTTGCTGATTCGGATCAAATGATTGAAGAAAAAGAAGCTATGACAATTCCTGATATTTTTAAAAGGTTTGGGGAAGCTTATTTTAGAGAATTAGAATACAAAACCATCCGCTCTATTCTGAAAAAAGACAATACTGTAGTTTCTACCGGTGGAGGGGCAGTACTAAATAAAGATCTGTTGGAATATATGAAGTCCAATGCGAGGGTCGTTCATCTAGAAGCGTCGGTTGAGACATTGTGGAACCGCATTAAAAACTGTACCAATAGGCCGATGCTTTATTCTGACAATCCGCGAAAACGTATGGAGGAGCTATACAAAGAGCGATTACCAATATACCGAAAAGCCCATTATAATATCATAACCGATTGTAAAAAACCTATCGATGTTGCAAAAGAAATTATACAAATTTTGAAGCACCAGACTTAAAAAGGCTATTCAATTGTAACTTTTTGTGGTAATATATATGAGTAAATTGGTATAAGGGGTTGAAATTGTGAATATTTTGGTTTTAAATGGGCCTAACATAAATCTTTTGGGCGAGAGGGAGCCTTCTATTTATGGCAATGTGAGCTTAGAAGCCATTATTAAATCATTGGAAGAGCAGGCAAAGCAGCTAGGGGCAAAGATAGAACATTTCCAATCCAATAGTGAAGGTGCATTGATTGATAAATTGCACCAGGCTAGAGGGTTTTTTCATGGGATAATTTTTAATCCAGGAGCATATACCCACTATAGCTATGCTCTTCGCGATGCTATAGCTGCTATAGACATTCCTGTAGTAGAGGTCCATATATCCAATATTCACAATCGGGAGCCTTTTCGCAGCAGCTCAGTTATCGCGCCGGTCTGTGTAGGACAAATTGCCGGATTGGGCGCTGCAGGATATAATCTAGCTTTAACCTATTTAACTCAATATTATGGTAAATAATAATTTCTATGCATGATATTGATAATATTTAGGAAAGAGGGATATGAAAAATGTCAATGATTTCTGCAGGTGATTTTAGAAAAGGTATAACTATCGAAATTGATGGACAAGTACATACGATCTTAGATTTTCAGCACGTAAAGCCCGGAAAAGGGGCAGCCTTCGTAAGGACTAAGATAAAAAATGTAGTAACTGGAACTATTTTAGAGAAAACTTTTAGCCCTACTGAAAAATTCCCTAGGGCTCATGTTGAGACAAAGGAAATGCAGTATCTCTACAATGACGGCAATCTATATTATTTTATGGATACGGAGACATACGAACAAATTCCATTAAATAAAGAGCAAGTAGAGGACGCTATGGTATATGTAAAAGAAAATATGAACGTAACTATCAAATTCTATAAGGGAGTAGCCTTTTCGGTAGAGCCACCAAATTTTGTAGAATTAGAGGTTATCCATACAGAACCCGGCTTTAAAGGAGATACTGCTACAAGTGCAACTAAGCCTGCTACAGTAGAAACAGGGGCGATAGTTAACGTGCCCTTATTTGTCAATACTGGAGATATAATAAGGATTGACACTCGCTCCGGAGAGTATATAGAAAGAGTTTAATGGTAAGAATATATACAAACTTAGCATGAGGAGGAGTGTTAACCAATGGATTTCTTAAATGAGAAGGTGGCCTACCTAAGGGGGTTGGCCGAAGGTCTAGGTATTAGTGAAAATACTAAAGAAGGAAAAGTTTTAGCTAGCATAATCGATATTCTTGATGATATAGTAGAAGCCATTGCCGAGTTAGAGGCTTCCCAGGCTGATCTAGATGAATATATAGAAACTCTTGATGAGGATCTAGCAGATATAGAAGATCAGATTTATGGAGACATTGATTACGAAGAATCCGAAGAGCCCTTATACGTAGAAGTAGAATGTCCTAATTGTAATGAAACGATATATTTTGATAAAGAATTATTTGATGGGGAAGACGATTTAATATGCCCTAGCTGCAATGAAACTATTTACGCTGGGGATGTAGATGACTTAGATGATATTGAGGATTTAGATGATGAAACTGATGTTATCGATAGGTGATAAACCCATATAATTGTTAGGTAGTTAAATGGTTAGCCATAAAAATGGCCGGCTTATAGCCGGCCATTTTTTATGGCTAATTTTTGTATTAAAAATAGTGATAATCTAATTAACTTCGTCATAGATATTATACAAAGAAAGGACGAGTCTATATGGAGCAAAAAGTAACTAAAGCTTTAGATAAAATACAACCGGTATTGGATGCACTGCCTGATAACTTAAGAAAGATTATATGCACAATACCCTTTACTATTCTTAAAGACCTAGAGGAGATCAGAATTAGGCAAAACCGTCCATTGATGGTATATAGCCGGGGAAAAGACTATTTTATACGTGAAAATGGAGAGCCGACCCTAAACCCTTTGGAGGCATATTGTATATCCTCCCGCGATACCCAGAGGATTCTTCAATTGATGGCGGATTTTTCACTCTATGCTATAGAAGAAGAAATAAGGAATGGATATATTACTCTAAAGGGTGGCTACAGGGTTGGACTGGCAGGAAAAGGGGTTATAGAAGGGGGGAAGCTTAGGACCTTAAAATATATAAACTCTTTCAATATAAGGATTACCCGTGAAATACCAGGAGTAGCTGATAAGGTGCTTCCTTTTATCATAAAGGAGGGAAATGTACTCCACACTCTTATTCTATCCCCTCCTCAGATGGGAAAAACAACCTTAATACGGGATATTATTCGTCAGATAAGCGATGGATTTCCAGGATTTGATGGTAAAAAAGTAGGGGTAGTAGATGAAAGATCTGAGATTTCAGGTTGTTATCAAGGCATCCCCCAAAATGACGTGGGGATTAGGACAGATATCTTAGATGCTTGTCCAAAAGCCATTGGAATTACTATGCTGATTCGCTCTATGTCGCCCCAGGTAATTGCTACTGATGAAATTGGCAGGGAAGAGGATGTGTCTGCGATAGAAGATGCTCTAAATGCAGGGATAAAGATAATTACTACAGCACACAGCAACGATCTACAGGATGCAATGAGGCGTCCTATTCTGTCTTCAGTCTTAGATAAGAATATATTTGAAAGAATTTTAGTATTAGGAAATAGCTTAGGGACGGGAACCCTAGAAGAAGTTTATGATTGTAAATTAAAAAGAAATATTCTCAGTAAACCTATAAGATGAGGGTTAAGGAGGGAAGCAAATGATATTGAAAATATTATCGAGCGTTGTAATTGTAATATGCTGTGGGCTTATAGGGCTGTATAAGGCTAACCGGTATATTCAGCGGGTAAAAGAAATACGGATGCTTAAGACAGCCTTGATTCAACTGGAAACAGAGATTATTTATTTTTCAAATTTTATGTCAGATGCCCTCAGCGCAGTGGCTAAATCTGTCCAGGGGCCCTGGAGAGATTTTTTCTATAAGGTAGCCCGGGTTTTAGCGGATAGGACGGAATATAGTGTTGCCGAATGCTGGAGAAAAAATCTAGATTATTATAAAAAACAATTCTTCATAGGAGAGCCTGAATACGAAATATTGGTAAGGTTTGGAAGCAACTTAGGTACAAGCGATAGCGAAAGTCAAAAGAAATACTTTGAACTGGCTCAACAGCAGCTGCTTGTAGAAGAAAGAAAAGCAGAAGAGCTTTGCTCTAAATATGTTCAAATGTACCGTAGTTTAGGAATATTATGCGGATTGGCAATAGCCATAATACTATTTTGATTATAACGCAGGAGGAGTCTTATGGATGTAAATATTATTTTTAAAATTGCCATTGTAGGGATATTAATTTCAATATTAAACCAAGTTTTAATACGAGCTGGTAGGGAAGAAATGGCCATGATGACCACGCTTGCTGGAATTGTAATAGTTTTACTGATGGTAATAGATTTAATTAGCGACTTGCTAAATAGCGTTAGGAGTATGTTTCGCTTCTATTACTAATATATAAGCTTCTTTTCAATGTTTTAACCAAGCGAGGAGAAGATTATGGAAATATTGCAAATAGTAGCAATTGGAATTATTGCAACCCTTTTTGCGATAATTCTAAAACAGCAAAAACCGGAGCTGGCTATATACATCAGCATTGCAGCGGGATTATTTATATTTTTTTTAATTTTAGGACAGCTTAGTGGAGTTATAGATATCCTAAGCAAAATAGTTCAAAAAAGCCAGATCGATACTATTTATCTGTCTACATTGCTCAAGATAATAGGCATTGCCTATATTACTGAGTTTGGTGCAAACATTTGCAGGGATGCAGGAGAGGGTGCTATTGCATCTAAGATAGAGCTGGGGGGCAAGGTCATCATAATGGTGATGGCATTGCCGATTCTAGCTGGACTTATGGAAATTATTTTAAAAATTATATCATAAGGGGATTCTTACATATGAAGAAATGGCTAGTAGCGATTATTTTAGTGCTTACTGTGTGTATACCATGCTTAGTTGAAGCTTCGGCAGAGAATTTGCCAAACGAAGATTATATAAGAGAAGAATTAGAAAGGGAAACGCAAGAGCAGATAAAGGCTTTGGATACCGGCGAGTGGGATAATTTTTTAAAAAATGCGCAAGCAGATGGCAACGATTTGATTGAGGATATAGACGCGAAGAGTTTTATTAATAAATTGGTTACAGGAAATTTTGAACTAGATCTGAAAAAGATATTGCTACAGATAATAAACCTATTTTTTAAGGAGATAAAAATCAATTTAATCTTTATGGCGAAGATAATGGTTATAGCTGTTATTTGTGGAATACTTGACCATATGAAATCCAGCTTTACCGCTTCTTCAGTGGGGGAGCTAGCCTGGTTTGCATGCTATACAATGGTCGTTATTTTAATTGTACAGAGTTTTACCAGTATACTAGAAGTTGGAAAAAATGCCATGGAGCAAATAGTAAATTTTGTACAAGTATTGTTCCCGATTATACTTACTCTTCTGATTGCCATGGGTGGAATAACATCATCCGGCATACTCCAGCCCGTAACAGCTCTATTAGTGGGAACATCTGGGACGGTCTTAAAAAATATTATGATTCCGCTTATATTTTTCTCAGCTGTGCTAGTTTTAGTCAATAACGTCAGCGATAAGATTAAGCTGGATCGCTTATGCAGTTTAACAAAGAATATTTGTACATGGACCTTAGGAATATTCTTTACAATTTTTGTTGGGGTGCTGAGTATTCAAGGAGCATTGGCAGCATCGTTTGACGGAGTATCTATAAGAACTGCTAAATATGCCGTTGAGACATTTGTTCCAATTGTAGGAGGATTATTTTCAAAAACGGTGGATATGATAATTGGCTGTTCGTTATTAGTAAAAAATGCTGTGGGAATAGCAGGACTTATAACAATCGTGATGATAGCCCTTTATCCTATAATAAAAATTTTATGCCTAATAGCGATTTATAAAATCTCTAGCGCTATACTT
>CALGOY010000113.1 GCA_937960725.1 uncultured Bacillota bacterium | reverse complement strand
CAATAAATCTATCGTTCTCACTAACTCCCATATACCTTAAAAGTTCAGAATTATATCCATAACCTTCCCTAGCTTTACCTCCCAGTTTTTTTACAATACTATAGCTATCAGCCGGATTTTTAAGCTTAAAGTACATATCAAAAGAATCTGTATCCGTTATTGCTTCAGGGTTTAGCAGAGTAAGCACAGTATATCCTGGAGCTGAAAAAGGTTCCAACCTGTGCGAAAGTCTCTCACATATCCCTACAACTGTAAACTCCCTTGTATCCCTTACCACTAGCTTTTCCAGAGTCTCGCCTTCCTCATAAACAAAGTTTTGTTTCTGCCCAAAAGTAAAACCATCCTCCGACATCCGATCCCCTATATCAAGGGTTAATCTATCTCCTACTTTATAATTCACGCCGCCATTGGTAAGGATGTGGCTTGAAATCACAAGCTCATTTTCATTCTGCGGCAGTCTGCCGCTAATCAGATGAATGGGCAGCATTTCCAATGCATCCTCATTCAGTTCTAAAACATACAGATAGGGCTTATACTCATTTTTGCTCCCTTCAAGCATGCTATAGCCCAAAGCTTTGGTTATGGCGGCGTCCGATATTTCATCCATACCCCTGATAGCTTGGACGTCTTTATAGTTTACACCGTAAGCAGCTACATGCCAGTCCCCTTCCTCTACTATCGTTAGATTAACCATATAATTCTGCATGCTGGATACAAGGGCTACTACTGCAGTAATCATGGCTGCAGACAGGATGACTCCAATGATGGTAACAATTGTACGGGCTCTGTTTTTCTTCAAGAACTTTAGAGTAACCTTATTGATTACGTTCATCACTTAATCACCTCGTCCTTTACAATCATGCCATCCTGAATACTTATAATCCTGTCTGCTTGAAGAGCTATTCTTTCGTCATGGGTAATTATTATTAATGTTTGGTTGTATTTCTGGTTATATAGCTTTAGTAAAGAAATAATCTCTTCGCTATTTTTGCTATCCAAATTCCCCGTAGGCTCATCAGCTAAAACTAAAGCAGGATTGTTTATAAGGGCCCGCCCTATGGATACCCTCTGCTGCTGACCTCCTGATAGTTGATTGGGCAGGTGATCTATTCTATCCTCTAGTCCCAGTGTAACAAGAAGCTCCCGTAATCTTTTTTTATCCTCCTTCCTTCCATCTAAAAGAAGGGGTAAGGTTATATTCTCCTCCACATTTAGCACTGGGATGAGGTTGTAGAACTGATATATAAGACCAATCTGTCTCCGTCTAAAGATTGCCAGTTTTGACTGGTCGAGGCTATAAATATCCGTACCATCGATATAAACTTTTCCCGACGTAGGAGTATCCACCCCTCCTATAATATGCAGCAGCGTTGATTTCCCCGAACCGGATGGGCCGATAACCGCTACAAATTCTCCCTTATCCACCGAAAAAGAGACATTATTTAAAGCTGTCACCGCAGTGTCCCCTTTTCCATATATTTTTGTAAGATTTTCAACCCTGAGTATTTCCATAATGCACCTCCAAATTACCTTTAATGTTTTACAAGGAAAATTATAATAACTTAAGGTGACTTTTCGGTGACAGTTTATATTACAATTTAGTCATTTTACTCCTAATAACAGTCACTCTATACCTGATAAGCTGCCATAACTAATTTAAATTATCGCAAGCTGGCCCATTTATCCATCTATATTATAGTCTTATATAATTTCACGAAAAAAGTACTGCCCTCACCGGGCTTGCTTTCTACACTTATATCCCCCTGCTGGTTTCTTATAATGCTTCTTGCCATGGCTAGTCCAATTCCTACGCTATCCGGCGAGGCATTTTTCCCTTTGTAAAAGCGGGTAAAAATATGAGGAAGATCTTCTTTGTCTATGCCCACCCCACTATCAGAGATTATAATTTCTGAATAAAGGGGATTGTTATTTACTGATATGTCTATTCGCCCTCCCCTTGGGGTATGTTCTATGCAGTTTTTCAATATGTTAATAAGGGCTTCTACTGTCCAATGCAAATCACAGATTATAGCTTCATTGTGCCCTTTTACTGAATAAGTAATATCTTTTAATTCCATGGGAATAAGAAGAGGGCTCAAAGCTCTTTCTATAATTGTTTGTGCGGGCACTTCCCTAAGCTTCATCTCCACTACCCCTGCATCTAGTTTTGACATCTTAAGCAGGGAGGATACAAGCCATTCTATTCGCTTCAATTGGGCATATATGCGGGAAGTAAATTCCCGGCGTTTCTCCTCCGGCAGATTTGGATTCCTAAGCAGGTCTACCATCACCATCATAGAAGTAAGGGGAGTTTTTAGCTGATGGGAGATATCTGCCATTTGTTCGGATAAAAGAAGCTTTTCTTTTTTCAGCTGCTCGTTATATTCTGAAAGCATCAGGGTCACTTTATATATTTCATTCTTTAAAATGCTTAGCTCCCCTTCTGTATTATCCCTGATATCTAAGGAATATTCCCCTGCACAAATCCGCCTCAAATATTCCGATAATTTGCTGATCTGCCGATAGCGATAAGCTGTAAATACTAGAAATAGTGAACATAATAAAAAAACCGCAATCAACATGAGGATTCCGGTTTCAATGCTTCTTATAAAAGCTGCGACAATTAAAGCTGTAGATAAAATAGCAAGGGTTGTAATTAAAATTTTTATCTCCCTATTTCTTAAAAAAAGCATTATATCCATAATCAACTCTCCTATTTCACAAGGCTTTCCTCATTTAGTTAGAATATTATATTTTATAGCCTATCCCCCTTACAGTTTTTATAATAGTAGGATTCCTAGGATCGTCTTCTATCTTTGCCCTCAACCTCTTAATATATACTGTAAGAGTATTGTCGTTTACGAAGTCTCCAGACACATCCCAAATGCTCTCAAGAAGTTGATTGCGGGTTAAAG
>CALGOY010000112.1 GCA_937960725.1 uncultured Bacillota bacterium | reverse complement strand
TCTGCTACCTTCTCCCGCTTAGGCACTTCTCTATCTATTTTTATATTAAATAATATATGAAGGGTTTCTTCCTGAATGCTATGAATCATCTCCTCAAACATCTCATATCCTTCGATTCTGTATTCATCAACAGGGTTCTTCTGTCCATAGGCCCTTAGGCCGATTCCCTGCCGCAGCTGATCCATAGCATCGATGTGATCCATCCACTTTTTGTCTACCACCTTGAGCAGGATAACCCGCTCCGCTTCCCTCATGTTCTCGGGTCCATTTTCTTCCTCCTGCTTGGCATAGGCAGCCTCCGCAGCTTCTATTATCCTTCTTTTTAGCTCTTCCCTAGTTAGATTAGGCAATTCATCTTCAGATATAACTACTGACCCTGAAGGCAGCATAATTCTCTCTAAGTATTCTAGCATACCTTTAATATTCCACTCTTGAGGATCATGAATCTCTGCAGTGAACCTTTGGATTATATCATCTACAAAAGTATCTAACATACCCATAATGGCATCTCGAAGATCTTCTCCCTCAAGCACCCTTCTTCGCTGAGAGTAGATAACCTCTCTCTGGGTATTCATAACATCGTCATACTGCAGCACATGCTTTCTTATATTAAAATTATTCCCCTCTATTCTTTTTTGAGCCTGCTCTATCTGCCTAGAAAGTAATCCATATTCTATGGGCTGATCTTCTTCCAGGCCAAGGGATTGAACGATGCTTTGGATTTTTTCTGAACCAAATAGCCGCATCAAGTCGTCTTCAAGAGATATATAGAATCTTGAAGAACCTGGATCTCCCTGACGGCCTGCCCGACCCCTTAGCTGGTTGTCAATCCGTCGGCTCTCATGCCGCTCTGTTCCGATTACGTGGAGCCCGCCCAGTTCGATTACCTTTTGCTGCTCCTTTTCTACTTCTTTTTCAAATTTTTCATATAGGGACCTGTATACCCTGCGGGCCTCCAAAATTTCGGGGTCATCCGTATCAACATAGCTGGTAGCTTGGGAAATTAGCTCCTCTGAGTAACCCTGTTTCCTCATTTCCTTCTTGGCCATAAACTCCGGGTTTCCTCCCAGCAATATGTCGGTACCCCGGCCAGCCATGTTGGTAGCAATAGTTACAGCCTTGTATCTGCCTGCCTGAGCTATAATCTCCGCTTCTTTCTCATGGTGTTTAGCATTTAATACATTATGAGGAATTCCCCGCTTTTTTAGCATGTCGCTAAGAAGCTCAGAATTTTCTATCGAGACTGTGCCAACCAGTACAGGCTGTCCTACAGAATAGCGCTGGACAATCTCCTCCACCACCGCCTTGAATTTTCCACGGGTGTTCAAATATATCACATCGTTATAATCCTTACGTATCATGGGTTTGTTGGTAGGAATAACTACTACATCTAACCCATAGATAGCTTTAAACTCTTCTTCCTCAGTCTTGGCTGTACCAGTCATTCCAGCGAGCTTTTTGTACATTCTAAAATAGTTCTGGAAAGTAATAGTGGCAAGGGTCTTGCTCTCCCTTTTAACCTTTACTCCTTCCTTAGCTTCAATGGCCTGATGGAGTCCGTCGCTATATCGCCTACCCATCATCAGCCGCCCTGTAAATTCATCAACTATGATAACTTGGTCATCTTTTACAACATAATCCCTATCCCTCTTCATCAACGAATGGGCTTTCAGCGCCTGATTGATATGGTGAAACAGCTCCGTATTTTCAGGATCAGCCAAATTTTCTATATTAAAATAAGCTTCTGCCTTAGCAACTCCCTCTTCTGTTAAATTAACTGTACGGGCTTTTTCATCTACTTCATAGTCTACATCTCTTTTGAGCCTGGCTACAAACCGATCTACTGCAAAATACATATCGGTAG
>CALGOY010000111.1 GCA_937960725.1 uncultured Bacillota bacterium | reverse complement strand
TTTATCGAGATAATTCAAACTACTGAAGAAGGTCAGGCTTCCATCCAATCAAAGATAGAAGTATGGGCCGATAATGAAGGACACTATTATGTCAAAGGCTTAGAAGGACCCTTAAAAGATTTAATCACTGTAAACAATGGCGAGAAAAAATGGCAGATTAGGCCTAATCAGAAAGAAGTTTATATATTCCCAGCTTTTCCCGATCCCTACACTTTCACCTTCGATATAGAAAGTGAAATAGAAGATGCAAAAAATGCACTATCTACTAAGCCGATAGGAGAAGATACAATCGCTGGGCGCAAAACTACTATAGTAGAGGTTACCCCCGATGGAGGAAATCCCTATAAGATTTGGGTTGATAAAGAAACCAATCTCCCGCTTCAAAGACAATCTACCATGCATAATGCCTTACAATACACAATAAGATATACCGAAATTGAATTTAGCAATGCAATCCCCGAAGAGCTCATGGCCTATAACATTCCTGAAGGCTTTAAAGAAATAAATACTAATCCAGAACAAATAGTAAATAACATGGAAGAAGCTCAGGAAATAGTTGGATTTACCATCGAAGCAGCTGAAAATCTAGAAGGTTTTGTCCTGGACAACATCGCGGTGCTACCTGATACAAAGCTTCTAAAGCTTTATTACACCACTTCATCTGATAACAATAAAAAAGTTGTGCTAATGCAAAGAAAGTCAGCTGATAAGCTCCAACCTGCTTCAAATGCTATTTTAGGAAAAATCAATAGCAGCACAGCTGAAATTCAATCCCCCGTTCATGAAAGCTTAGGCGTTTTAGCCGCTGGTAGAATATATGATGCTATAGCCGATACCAGCTCTATCCGCTGGCAGAAAGACGGCTTTGAATATGCTGTCGTTGGCAACATTGAACTAGAAAAGCTAACATCTATCGTTGAAAATTTAACCGGCGAACAAATTGAAATTTCCTCCCTTGCCGAAGAAAATAAACCCGAAGTTGAAGTATCATTTGATCTGGCTGTAGAAGAAAATACTCAAAAAATCGTTGATGGGGGAAGCTCCCCTTGGAGACTTGATCCTGTATACACCGCACAGGTTTTCGTCAGCTTGGAGATGTCTCCAGAAGGCATCGTAGGAGACTACCCCATTGACTTGGAAGATTTGACAATGGTTGAAAATACTGGAACTGAAGCAATTGTAGAAGTCAGCGGAGACGACACGCCTATACGGCGAGTATATTTAAAGCGCCTAGTAAGGCAGGATTCTACAGGTATATGGACCGTAGTCGGCTATGATCCTGTAAAATAAAAAATGGCTGGATGGGAAACAAATTTCTCATCCAGCTATTTCTTTTCATTATTAGATTTTATATATCACCCTTCTATTATTTTTATATACACTTTCCTATTCCTTGGCCCATCGAATTCACAAAAATAAATACCCTGCCATGTACCCATTTTCAAGCTTCCATTTTCAATAATAGCGGTGCATGAAGAACCCATCAACGAAGCCTTTATATGGGCATGGGAGTTGCCTTCTATATGAAGATATCCATTTTGTTTTGGGTATGTCTTGTCCAATGCTGATAAAATATCGTGAACTACATCGGGGTCGGCATTTTCATTTATCGTTACTCCTGCAGTAGTATGAGGAACAAAAACTATTGCTATTCCATCCCTTACCCCGCTTTTTCTTACAGCCTCATTAACTATATCCGTTATATCTATAAATTCCTCAGCTTGTTTAGTCCTAATTGAATATACCATAGCTATCACCTCTCCTAAAAGCTAAAATAGTTTAAATTTGTATAATCTTTTTAAAAGTGTTATATCACACCATATATTACAATATATTTTTTCTTAAGACAACTTAAGGATAGCATAAACATGGTTGAAAGTTTGGTCCATCTGAATTAAACTATTAGCATAAAGTTATCGGAAAGGAGAACTGGATTTGCGATTTGTAGTAAGACAAAAAATATGGACTATCGGAGATGACTTTGTCATCAAAGATGAGTTTGGTAAAAAACATTTTATAGTTAAAGGCAAGATATTTTCTTTAGGAAACAAGCTTAGACTATACACCATGGATGGCAGGGAGCTCTACTATATTGAACAGAAATTATTCCGATTTCTTCCCGAGTACAATATATACTATCAGGGCAGACCAATTGCCACTGTAAAAAAAGAATTCACCCTTTTCAAGCCTAAATTTAATATTTCCAGTATCTTGGGTGATTACAGCATTGACGGAAATTTCTTGGGAATGGAATTTTCCATACTAAAGTCCGGCGTCCCCGTAGCCCAAGTATCTAAACGTTGGTTTGCATGGAGCGATACTTATGGGGTAGATATTTCAGATGATGAAGATTATGCTTTTATACTGGCTTTAGTAATTATCATTGATCAAGTCCTCCATGACAATAATAAAAATAATAGCTAGAAAAATTCACCAACTTTAAGAATAATATAAAAGAGGGTGATGCTAGTGAAAGTATCAGAATTTATGTCCAAGCTGATGAATTTGGACAATAAAGGGATCCATTTGTGCTGGCTAGGGCAAATGGGCCTTGTCGTTAAAACCGAAGGAAAACTTCTATGTTTTGATCCCTTTATATCAGAACATAGAAACCGCCTCTACCCCTCTCCCATTACAGCAACAGATCTGGGCTATATGGACTATGTATTTGGAAGCCATGACCACACAGATCATATTGATAGGAAAGCCTGGAAAATCGCTGCAGCCGAGTCCAGCCATGCCAAGTTTGTAGTGCCAAGAGTAAAAAGACAGCAGCTTTCCGAAGAACTGAACATCCCAATGGAGAGGCTAATCGGCATAGATGATCAAAAAGAATTAAAACTAGATGGCTTATCCATCACAGGAATAGCATCAGCCCATGAATTTCTTGATTACGATGAAGAAAAACAGGGCTACCCATATATGGGCTACTTCGTAAGGATAGGCCAGTACACCATATATCACTCAGGAGATACCTGCCTATATAAAGGCCTCCAAGACAAACTAGAGCGATGCGGGCATATCAACTTCATGATGATACCTATTAACGGTCGGGATGCTAAAAGATATATGAACAACACTATCGGAAATATGACATACCAGGAAGCAGTTGACCTGGCCGGCAGCATAAAGCCAGATTACGTGATTCCTGGCCACTTTGACATGTTCGAGAAAAATAGTGAAGATCCTTTCCTATTTCTAGACTATCTCAAGGTAAAATACAAAACTCAAAACGCCCTATTATTCACCCATGGGGAAATAATTAGCTTCTAATAAATTAGCTGGTATTGGGCAGCGAAGCTACCGCTTCCCAACACCAGCCCCTCAATGCTATTTAAAGTTTTGTTAGTCCTCATATCCGTTTGGATTCTTCGACTGCCAATTCCATGCATCAGCGCACATTTCATAAATACCTTTTTCTGCAACCCAACCAAGTTCTTTCTTCGCCTTGCTGGGATCGGCATAACATATAGCTACATCCCCGGGCCTTCTATCTGTAATGATGTATGGAACCTTCTGCCCCGATGCCTTCTCAAAAGCCTCTATCACCTCTAGCACGCTATACCCCGTACCTGTACCTAGGTTGTAGGCATCAACTCCTGTACTATTTGCAACCTTCTCCAAGGCTTTTAAATGCCCCTTAGCAAGATCTACTACGTGAATATAATCCCTAACCCCTGTTCCATCTTTGGTGGGATAGTCGTTTCCAAATACTCTAAGCTCCTTTAATTTACCGGATGCTACCTGGGTAATGTATGGCATGAGATTATTAGGAATTCCGTTGGGATCTTCCCCAATGCGGCCACTGGGATGAGCTCCTATGGGATTGAAATATCTAAGCAGTGCAATGCTCCACTTATCATCGGTAACCGCCAAATCCCTTAAAATCTCCTCAATCATAAATTTTGTACGCCCGTAGGGATTGGTAGGTCTTAGTGGAAAATCTTCCGAAATAGGTACTCGATCGGGCATCCCATAAACAGTAGCCGATGAGCTAAATACCATCTTCTTAACATTGTATTTTTCCATCAGTTCACATAATATAATAGTTCCGGTAATGTTATTATGATAATAGCGAAGAGGTATTTGAACTGATTCGCCCACTGCTTTAAGCCCTGCAAAGTGTATTACGGCATCGATTTCATTTTCCGCAAAGGCAACTTCTAGTCCATCTTTATCCAGCAGATCTACTTCATAAAACTTAAAATCCTTACCCGTTATCTCCTTGATCCTATTTAATACTTCTGGTTTACTGTTAGAG
>CALGOY010000110.1 GCA_937960725.1 uncultured Bacillota bacterium | reverse complement strand
TTTCATAATAAAAGCCAATAAAGGAAGTATATACAATATCGTATACTATAAATATTATCTGCCCTATAAGCCACAATACAGGCAAGGGTAATTTGCTAGAAATTTCAGCTGAAAACACAAGTCCAGCTAGTAGATATGCAATCAACAGGCTAACGTTAAAAGCTATAATCTTAGCAATCCAGCTCAAAACTATACTAGACAACTGTTCGCATAAAAATTTGATAATCCCATAAAGACCGAAAAACAAAAAATAGGCTATAAAAATCGCTTTTGATGGAATTAGTAAAAATGCTAATATAGTAGTTGTTGTATACAATAATAGTGCGCTGGCTAAATCTATTTTTATAATTATAATGGATGAAAAAAGCGAGCTTGCTGCAAGGAAAAATAATTTACTTGTAGGCAGCCAGGAAGCTGCCATAAGAGAAATTATGGTTAAAGCTGTCAATATTCCAATTAAAGATATTTTCTTTTGAACTGGTATGGAACGATTTCTAAAAATCATTTCACATCCTCCAATTAAGCGTGTTAACAACAGGTGATTAAATCCCCTCCACAGCATTCACAAAGACAATCAGCACAGTAGAGAGTGGCACAGCAGTCACAAAAATCCATGTTGGCACTTCCTCTTCCCGAAGGATAATACCTGTAACTATTAAAAGCATTGTTAAATCGAAGCAGAGTGTTCCTGTACTCAGGATTGCTAGGATTCATATTTACAGCCATTTGTAAACTGGAGCGCGCTTCCAGATACCAACCCTTCTGCCATAAAATAAGTCCGTTTAAATAATACCACTCTGCATCTCTTGTGCTAATACTTGCCAGCAGTATCTCAGCTTGATACAGGTTTCCTGTGTTAATCAGCTGTCTTACTTGCTGAAGCTTGATTTGATCACTACTATATTGGCTCGATGTATTACTGGCATGAGAATTAGAATATGATCTTCTTTGGGAGGAGCTATTCCCCATTAGCATGGAATATGCTTCGTTGACCTCCTGAAGTTTTTCCTTAGCCACTTCTTCTAAATCTGTTCCTGCAAATTTATCAGGATGATACTTTTTCACCAGTCTCCTGTATGCTTTTTTGATCTCTTCTGGTGTAGCATTTGGAGACACTCCCAGCACTTTGTATGGATCCATAATTACCTCTCCTGTCGTCTAATTCTATTTTCGTTTTATTGTATAATCCAAGAAAAATAATATTCTCCAGTAAAGCGGAATTTCTCTTTATATCCAAAAGCTCGTAAGCTTTTCCTATCTCAGACAAGCAAGTTTCTAGCACAAACTTAACTTCCTCACGGCTTTTTTCTCTAATTTCATTTGCTAAGTGGCTGCTTCCATATTTCGCTATCAGTACATTATAGCTACCCGTTCTTAAATCACCATCTATATCACAAAAAGCATCTATAATATAAATCCATTTCCCCAAATTATAACCCATCCATGCTAAAACTTTGCGAGTTGTTTTTTCAAGTTTGGGAAAGGGCAGTAATATTGATAAAAGCTTTGCAAACGGATCAGCAGCCTCATCTATAGAAGTAGTTCTTTTCGATTCTAGAGCTTTAAGCCTATTAAGATGTTCCTCTATGCCCTCATGTATTTCGGGATAGATCCTATTAATTTTTCGAACAAAGGGTTTGATAAAAACTGCTCCCGATAAGGATAGAAAACTTCTTTCATCCTTCCACCCGTCTATTAGTTTGTAGTATGCCATAAGTACATTAATCATAGCAGCATAGTCAACAGCCTCATGTTCCTTAACTACTGGCTGAAGTTTAAACGGATTTGACAAACACCTCTCACGGCATACTTTAACGCTATTTTCCATAAGCGAAGAGTTTAGCAGCGCAAGGAATGCTGCATCATAAGTAATCGTTAGCCTGCATATAGGGCCATATCCTTTTCCTAACGCTTTACAAACTCCACAGTAATAGCTTTTATAACACGTGTACTCTTTAATTTTTAATTCCGGTTTAAAAGGCTGTACGTAACCAAACATATAAACACCTTATTCAACAAAATATAATATAATAATACCATAATTTTATTATCCAAACAATGACTCCTTTTATAAAAACTAGCACATATTAGGAATCTAATGCTTTCTTTAACGCTTCTTCATCTAAAATCTGAACTGATGAACGATAAAAATCTATAATCCCTTCATCCCTCATGCGGCACATTTCCCGTGAAAGGGATGGCCTTGATACATTTAGAAAATCGGACAATTCGCTTCGATTAAGAGGCATAACAAACATAGTTTTTCCTGCTTTCTTGTATTGTTCTAGCAAGAATCGGCTTAGTTTAGCTCTCAAACTCTTCATTGCCAAATATTCAACTTTTCTGTTTAGATTTATAGCCTTTTCCGATACTACGCTTAACATATTCATAATAAGCTGCCTATGGCTTACACACATCTTAGGACATTCTCCAACAATTTTATCTGGGGGCATAAACATAACAGTGCAAGGACTCTGAGCGATTGCTGTAACAGGCCATACTTTTTTCTGTGCAAAGGCTATCATTTCGCCAAATATTTCACCAGGTTCAACTACATCAATAATAACTCTGTTTCCCGCTGCATTTTCTTTTGCAAGGAGGACTTCTCCTTCAAGAACTATACCTACCCCTGTAAAATCATCTTCCATTAGAGTTATATATTCATTTCTTTTATAGGATTCTATTTTTGGTTTTATACACTCAAGCATCATATAAAGCTGCTCACTAGGTATATCCCTAAATAATAGACACTTTTCTAACGCATCCATATAACTTTTTTTCATAAATTTCCTACACTCTCCCTATTTCCGTAACTTAGGTTACCGATATTTACTGTATATTATAATAAAATATACCTGCACTGACAACAAGGAATTAAAAATTTTAGAGGTGATTTTTAAAATGGTAAGAAGGAAAATTGTATCCATAGATCCAGAAAAGTGTAACGGATGCGGGCTTTGTATAGACGCATGTCACGAAGGAGCACTAGAATTGGTTGATGGAAAAGCACGGTTAATTTCAGAATCTTATTGCGATGGGCTTGGGGATTGCCTTCCAGAATGCCCTACTGGGGCCATAACTATTGAGGAAAGGGAAGCTGAACCATTTGACGAGGAAGCTGTTAAGAAAAATATAGAGGCGAGAAAGGCTGCTTCTCAAAACCTTGCTTGTGGCTGTCCTGGAAGTTTGGCTAGGACTATTGAGAGAGAAGCTTCTTCAAATAATGCATCTAATCAAAGTTTTGCTTATGAACGTCAAAAATCAGAGCTGGCTCAATGGCCTTGCCAAATTCAGTTGGTTCCCGCTATGGCCCCATACTTTGATAATGCTCATATTCTAGTAGCTGCTGACTGTACCGCTTATTCTTATGCAAATATCCATCGGGATTTTATGAAGAATAAAATTACATTAATCGGATGTCCTAAGCTGGATGATGCTGACTATGTAGAGAAATTTACAGCAATTTTAAAAGCCCATGAAGTTAAAAGCATCACCGTACTGCGTATGGAAGTTCCATGTTGTGGCGGTATTTCTTATGCTGTAAAGCAAGCACTAATAAACAGTGGAAAGATGATTCCATGGCGAGTTGTGGTAATTGGAACCGATGGAACAATCATAGAGGAATAGAATATTTATATTGTTTAAATATGTCATATAAAGGCATGTAGATATTATTTAATTTAGATAAAGATTGAAAAAATGGAGGAGATATAAATGGCTAACATGTTTTGCTTTCAATGTGAACAAACTGCAGGAGGAAAAGCCTGCACCATGGCAGGGGTTTGCGGTAAAAAACCAGATGTAGCCAATAAACAGGATGAGTTGACCTGTGCATTAATCGGCCTTGCCCGGGCAGCTGAAGGCAAGAAGCCTAGCAAAAGAGCAGATGAACTTATGATGCAGGGACTTTTTGCAACTAACGTTAATTTTGATGGAGAGCGTATAGATGAACTAATAAGAGAAGTAGAACAGGAAAAAGAAAATCTAGGAGGCGCTCCTAACTTCCCAGTGGAACAGCTATGGACTGGAGATAGCGACGTAGTATCCCTTCGTTCCACACTGCTATTGGGCATCAGGGGTATGGCAGCCTATGCCTGGCATGCTCATGTATTAGGAAAAAGCAACGATAAGGTGACAGAATGGTTCTATAGAGGAATGAAAGCCCTCGGGGATGACCACTCAGTAGAAGAATGGCTTGATCTATTAATGGAGTTTGGAAAGATAAACCTAGAGTGCATGGCCTTGTTGGATGAAGCCAATACTTCTACCTATGGCCATCCGGTTCCAACAAAAGTAACTACTCATATAGAAAAAGGGCCATTTATCGTAATTAGTGGCCATGATCTTCACGACCTCAAACAGCTGTTAGAGCAGACCGATGGAAAAGGCATTAATGTCTATACTCACGGTGAGATGCTCCCTGCTCACAGCTATCCAGAACTGAAAAAATATCCCCATCTCAAAGGCAATTTTGGAACGGCTTGGCAGAATCAGCAGAAAGAGTTTGATAATATTCCGGCTCCTATCCTATTTACCACTAACTGCCTAATGCCTCCGAAAGCCTCATATGCTGACAGGGTATTCACTACTGCTGTTGTTGGATATCCAGGGATTAAACATATCCCCGATGGAGAAAATGGCGTAAAAGACTTTTCACCAGTTATTGAAAAAGCCCTTGAACTAGGTGGCTGGGACGAGACTAAAGAATTTACAGGTATCAATGGCGGCTCCGAGCTGATGACAGGATTTGCCCGCAATGCTGTACTGGGTGTGGCAGACAAGGTAATCGAAGCTGTTAAATCCGGTGCTATCCGTCACTTCTTCTTAGTAGGAGGCTGCGACGGGGCTAAACCCGGTAGGAATTATTATACAGAGTTTGTAAAACAAACTCCAAAAGATACAGTTATACTCACCCTCGCCTGCGGAAAATACCGCTTTAATGATTTAAATATTGGAGAAATCGGAGGACTTCCCAGGATAATGGATATGGGACAATGCAACGATGCTTACTCCGCTATCCAAGTTGCCCTCGCTTTAGCTGATGCTTTTGAATGTGGAGTTAACGACCTGCCACTTACTCTCGTTCTTTCATGGTATGAACAAAAAGCTGTATGCATTTTGTTAACACTATTAGCGCTAGGCATCAAAAATATCTATATAGGACCTTCTATTCCCGCTTTTTTCTCATCCAATGTGCTAAACGTACTGGTTGAAAAGTTTGGTCTAAAGCCAATCAGTACGCCAGAAGAAGATTTAAAAGCTATCTTAGGTTAATAAACTGAACTGACGATATTGACTTTAAAAAGTGGAGGCTATATTTGCAAGCCTCCACTTTTTACTGCCTACTGACAGCTTATTCCAATTTATTTTTATACATATATACTGCAATTGTCCACCAAAATATGCTATAATAAATTTTGGTGCTTTGAATTGATAAATTATTTTTATTATAAATGAGCATGGGTAACTACCCTTTTAAGGAGGTAAGCTTAGTGAAAAGAATGGTTGGAACAACGGTCAGGGGAATTAGGGCTCCGATAATAAAGGAGGGGGATGATTTAGTTAATATAGTAGTCGATTGTTTGATTAAGGCAGCAGAAGTTGAGAATTTCGATATTAAGGACAACGATATCATCGGTATCACGGAGTCCCTGGTTTCAAGAGCCCAAGGAAACTATGCTTCTATAGATGATATTGCCTTTGATATAAATAGAAAATTTAGCGGAGATATTGCAGTTCTATTTCCCATTCTTAGCAGGAATAGATTTGCAACTTTGTTTAAAGGCATAGTAAAAAGTGGAAAGAAAATATATTTATTTCTAAGCTATCCATCAGATGATGTAGGTAATCATCTATTGGATATAGATAAAATGATCGATGCCAAAATTAATCCTTACACCGATGTTTTAACTGAAGCTGAATATAGAAAAATTTTCGGGGAAAGGGTACCCCATCCCTATACAGGTATAGATTATGTAGAACTATACCGCAGCTTAGCCGAGGAAGGAAAAATAGAAATTTATCTTGCAAACGATCCTACAGCTGCCCTAAAGTACACAAAAGAAATATTAGTGGCCAATATTCATGAAAGATTTAGAACAAAGAAGATATTGGTTAATGCAGGAGCAGAAAAGGTTTATACCCTTGATGAAATTTTAAACGAACCAATAAACGGCAGTGGGTTTAATCCTGATTATGGACTTCTGGGATCTAATATGGCTACTGAAGATAAATTAAAGCTATTTCCAAAGGACTGTGATAAATTCGTTCGCGATGTCCAAAAAAAGATAAAAGACAGAACAGGAAAGCACGTAGAAGTAATGGTATATGGAGATGGAGCCTTCAAGGATCCTGTAGGAAAGATATGGGAGTTGGCTGACCCTGTAGTCTCCCCCGGCTATACTGAAGGACTTTGCGGAACTCCTAACGAAATTAAAATCAAATATATAGCAGACAAGGAGTTTAGTAAACTAAGCGGTCAGGCTCTAGATGAAGCGCTCAAAAAGAAAATAAAAGAAAAAGAAAAAAATCCCGTTAGCGAACAAGATTCAATAGGAACAACTCCTAGACGAATAACAGATTTGCTCGGGAGTCTCTGCGACCTTACGAGCGGAAGCGGGGATAAAGGAACCCCCATAGTCCATATACAAGGATATTTTGATAACTATGCTACTGAATAAAAATAAGCACTTATGGTTGATTATACAATCATAAGTGCTCGTTTTTTAAAATTTTTCGGTAAATCGGAGTATAGGTTAGCTTGCCTCGTATGCGTTCAGACTTCATTAAATAAATATCTTGTACCAATACATCCATATTGGGAACCGATGTGGAAAATTGAGCTTCGTTGAAATCGTCCCTTACAATAACCCTTCGGGCTATGGTCAAGTGAGGTTTATATTCTCTGGCTTCAATAGCAAAACCCGAACTAATCAAATGAGTGTATAGCTGACTATGTATCGACAGAAGGGATGGATTTTTTTCTACACCGATCCAGTATATATCTCCCCCCCTTCTTTTGAAGCGACCGATTCCCCCTATTCTGATTGTAAAGGGTTTGCTTT
>CALGOY010000109.1 GCA_937960725.1 uncultured Bacillota bacterium | reverse complement strand
ACCCGCGCTGAGCAGGTTTTAAAAGGATTAATTATTCTTTTCTTGATATATTTTGTAAGTAAATGGGTACATCTCAATACAATTTCATGGGCCTTGGAAAATGCCATTGATTTTGGTATTATTGCAGGTATTATCGTTTTTCAGCCCGAGCTTAGAAGAGCTTTGGAACAGATTGGTCGTGGAAGTTTTTTCCAAAAAGTGATGCTGATCCGAGACGAACAGGAACGGAATTATTCCCAAATTATTGATGATATTACTGCTGCTGTAGAAAATATGTCTAAAAGTAGGACAGGCGCACTCATTGTTATAGAAAGAGAGACGGGTATTAACGATATTATTGAAACAGGAGTAAAAATTGATGCGAAGATATCTAGAGAGCTGCTAGAGAATATTTTTGTTCCTAACACCCCTCTTCACGATGGAGCGGTAGTTATTAGGCAAGAGCGTATAGCGGCTGCAGGATGTTTTTTGCCCTTAACTGAAAATCCTAATCTTAGTAAGCAGCTAGGAACCCGCCATAGGGCTGCCTTGGGAATATCCGAAAGTTCCGATGCTTTGGCTATTATTGTATCTGAGGAAAACGGAGTAGTTTCGTCTGCTAGTGGGGGCAAGCTGACGAGATATCTTGATTCTAAAGGACTCCATGAAATATTGAGTAAAATATACAAGCCAGAACCAGAACCCCGGCCATTTAATTTCCTTAAGCGGAGGTCCAAGAATGAGTAAATTTTTTGAACGCAATTTAACGTTGAAATTATTCTCTATTGCAATTGCGATCATTTTATGGAGCATGAGTCCATACAATCGGGATCCATATAGAGATAAAGTTTTTCGCGATATAACTATAACTGTAATGAATGAAGAAAAACTTGCCGAGAAAGGTTTGATGCTATCTTCGGATATACCGGAAAGTTACAGCATTGAAGTGAGAGGAAAAACTAGCGATTTAAACAAATTGAATGAAAATGATATTAACGTCTATCTCGATCTCTCAAAAATTAATGAACCGGGAACTGTTAAAGTTCCAGTTGATGTTAAGGGCATCCCACTAAACATTCACATTAACCATGAATACTATATAGAGCTTACTGTAGATCGAATTGTATCTAAAACTGTTCCTATAGTCTTGGAAATTGATAAAAGAAATCAAGATAAATTAGCAAAGAGTTATTCGGAAATTTCACCTAAATTTGTAGAAGTAAGAGGGGCAGAATCGCTAGTAGAGCAAGTAGCGTATGGGAAAGCATACCTTTCAATTGATAAAAATAAGGAAATAGAGTTGCTCGAACAATCCATACCTATTCAGCTGATGGATATAGATGATAATCCTATCGAGGTTAAATATATCGATCAAAATCCCGAGTTTTGTGTAGCTACAATATATCCATCCCGTGCAGTGCCCGTTGACCCACTGATTACAGGAAAACCTGCAGAAGGCTATGTGATAGTAGGAACCGAAATTAACCCGGGAGAAGTGCAGGTTAGTGGACCTTCTGAAATAATAAATAATCTTGGTATCATACGAACGGAACTGCTTGATATTGAAGGTGCTTCGACGGATGTTAAAAGAGAGCTAAAGCTTCAAGATTACGAAGGAGTTCACTTAAGCCCAGGAGAACCATCTCGGATTCAAGTTTTAGTAAGAATTGAAAAAATTATTGAAAGAACCATAGAATACGAAGAGATAGATGTGAGGAACATTCCCACAGGACTAAAAGCAGAAATACTGGATGAAAATGTATCTATTGTAATTAGAGGACCCTCTTCATATGTTACAGCAGTCAAGCCCAGCGATATTAAAGTATATATCGATTTGGAGGGAGCGAAAAAAGGAGAAAAATTTTATCCTGTCAAGGTTGATAACATTCCTGAAGGAATAGAGTTGGTTGATATAGGATCTACTAGCGTAAGGGTATCAATAAGATAATTAAAAAAATCGCTGTTTCCAGCGATTTTTTTAAAAGAATTTTTTAACTCCTGTTTCTATTTCAATTTTTGCGCGCAGTAGCACCTGATTGATTTCATCTACTTTTACAGGCTTTAGTATATAATCGTAGGCGCCTACTTTCATAGCTTGCCTTAAATAATCGAAATTGTCATAATTGCTGACAATAACATATTTGATATCTGGCCAGCGTTTTTTTGCCGTTTCTATAAAGGTTATACCATCCATTTTTGGCATTCTAATTTCTGTAAATATTACATGGGGAGAAACGTGGGGGAGTAAAGCGAGGGCTTCTTCTCCATTGTTAGCTTCCCCAACTAGTTCAAAATCGTGTTCTACCCATTTGACTTTTCTATCAATGTCTCTTCGGGCATTATAGCTGCTATCTACCACCACAACTCTAAGTATCAATCTGTACTCATCCCTTTCGATAAATTGCTTTAAATCATTCCAAAAGGCTAAACCACTATAGAGTGATTTAGCCTTTTGGAAAAAGTTTGAATACAATTTGGTGCGTCTGGCGGGATTCGAACCCACGGCCTTTCGAGTCGGAGTCGAACACTCTATCCACTGAGCTACAGACGCGTTTTTTACGACTATATTATACCATAGCTGAAGTTTAAAATCTAGCTTAAAATTTTTCAAAAATAGCTTTCTCTTTACTTTTATTATCTATTGTCATAGAATTATGGTAGTAGCTTTGACTGGGAAAGGCTGTGAGATTATGGATGGGCGGCAATATGAAATAATAGCTTTAATTATGCGCTATTGGTTTGTGGCTTTAGTGCTGCTCATTTTTGGTAGATTATTTTGGGAAGGGATAAAAAAGAATAAGGCGGAACTAGAAGAACACTTAGGACACGTATTATTTTTTATGGTGCTGTTAGCTCTTTCTTCTTTTTCCCTTCTTTCATTCTTTGATTCAAAAGTTTTTGATATAAAAGCAGCGATACTCGGAGCGCTAATTTCAGCAATACTAATTTTTCAATACAATTTCACGAAGCTTCTTTTTCCTAAATTTGATAGGATTTTGCTTTTAACGGTGGATACTCTAGCTATATTAGGATTTATTATGCTCCAAAGACTTAAGCCTGAGCTGGCTTTCAGACAGGTGGAATGGTTTGCATTGGGCAATGTAGCCTTAATAATTTTTGGAATTTTTGCTAAGAAGCTGACACCAGGAAAAAGGATAAGCTATGCTTTAATAGTACTAAGCTATATTTTATTGATCCTGCCTTTGGTTTTAGGCAAAGAAATAGCAGGGGCGAAAAATTGGATAAGCTTATCAGACGCTTTTTCAATTCAGCCTTCAGAATTTGTGAAAATAATATTAATAGTGGTGTTAGCAGAGAGATTATCAAAGGAAAAAGGCTTCAAGGATAATTTGCCTATTTTTGCATTTGTTGCTATGTTAGTCATTTTAGTTGTACTGCAGCGGGATCTAGGAGCTGCGCTGCTTTATTTTTGTATCTTTATGTTTATGTACTATATCGCTACTTCCGATTGGATTGTTATTTTAAGCGCTGTGGGGGCTGCAAGCTTGGGGAGCTTGGCAAGCTACTATTTATTTAGCCATGTCCGTGTACGGATAGAAGCTTGGAAAAACCCCTGGGCAGATATTGAAAATAAAGGCTACCAGATTGCTCAATCCCTTATTGCAATAAGTAGCGGGGGATTGATCGGATTAGGGTTGGGATTGGGTTCGCCCCAGATGATACCTGCATCGAGAACGGATTTTATTTTCTCTGCTATTTGTGAGGAATTTGGATTAATCGTTGGTTTTTGTGTGATCGGTTTTTATTTGCTGATTGCTATTAGAGGAACGAGAATTGCTCTCAATGCCCCTAGCAGCTACAAGGCGCTTTTGGCGATGGGGGCAACAGTTGCCCTAGTTATTCAAAGCTTTGTTATCATTGGAGGGGTTATCAAAATGATCCCCCTCACTGGCGTAACTATGCCTTTTGTGAGCTATGGTGGGAGCTCTATGGTAACTTCCATGGCGATGATAGGGATTTTAGAGAGTATTGCTTCAGATAAGAATGCAGAAGAAGATGAAAACGAAGAAGACGAAAATGAAAATGAAGATGAAGAATTGGAGCCCGCTGATGAAGATTAAAATGAAAAGGATGGATGGGATGGATTCTTATGAAATTGATGAAGCGTAATATAAAGAGAGGGTTGGGATTTATTATAATTCTTTTTTTGTTATTGGGATTCTATTTATGCTATGCTCTGGTTTTTTATGGAGATCGCTGGTTTGCTAACTCTTATAATTCGAGGGTGAGGATGGATGGCTGGCAGCCTAAGATCATCCCGGGGGATATTTTGGATCGAAATGGAAAAATTTTAGCAACAACTAAAGAGACAAAAGAAAGAAATCCTAAAACCGATGAGATGCAGACTTATTATTACAGGAGTTACTGCAGCGAAAGCGAAAAAGCAAGGAGTATAGCCCATGTAGTAGGATTCCATGATCCCCAGTTAGGGCGATCGGGAGTGGAGGCATTTTACATTAAATACTTGATGGGATACAATAACTCCCTTCTTGAAAGAATTTATCAAAAAGCGCTACTTCCCCAAGAGAGAGGCAATGATGTTGTGCTCACAATTGATTTTGAGCTGCAACAATTCATCGATGAAATAATGGGCAAGCACAAGGGAGCCGCAGTTGTATTAAAGGTTCATACTGGGGAGATACTAGCAATGGTTAGCCATCCTACCTATAATCCAAATAGCTTAAGCGGCGAAATGGAGGGAGATAAATTATATAACAGGGCTACAAATGGCCTGTACCCTCCAGGTTCCGCATTTAAAATCATTACTGCTGTAAGTGCTTTAGAAAACCTTGAAGGGATTATGGAAGAAGAATTTATCTGCGAAGGAAAATTAGATTTAAGCGGTGAGGTCATACCTTGTTATAATGAACAAAAACACGGAAACATTAACCTGAGCAAAGCAATGATCTACTCCTGTAATACCGTATTTGCCCAGTTAGGAGCAAGTTTAGGGAGAAATAATTTGATTAAAACTGCGGAATCATTCGGGTTTAACCAGGACTTTTTATTCAAAGATATAAAACTAGTGGCTAGCAAGCTGCCTTTGAAAAGTAGTGTTTCTGATGGCAAGCTGGGCTGGACAGCAGTAGGACAGGGGGATGTATTGGTAACCCCTATGCACATGGCTATGATTGGAGCCGCTATTGCAAACGATGGAACTATGATGGAGCCCAAGTTATTAAAGCAGGTTATCGGCAGGAACGATAAGCTTATAAAGGATTTTGAGCCAAGGCCTTTTAAAAAGGTGACTTCTCCAGAAAATGCGAAAATTATCCAGAATATGCTCAAAGATGCAGTTGAAGAAGGGACGGGCAAAAATGCCAAGATAGCCGGCGTTAATATTGCGGGGAAGACGGGAACGGCTGAGAAACAAGGGGAAAATGGAGAGTGGAAAAATAATGCCTGGTTTGTAGGATTTGCTCCGGTAGACAAGCCAAGCTTATCGATAGCTATAGTTCTAGAGGATTTGCCTGAGGGCCAGACCGGGGGATCGGCAGCCGCTCCTTTGGCAGCTAAAATTCTAAAAAAAGCGATGGAATTAGGACATTAAGAGAAGGTCTTCACAGGTGTAAAGACACTTGACATTACATCTGGTCTGCTGTATAATTATTTATAATTTAATTAATGATTAGGGAGTGTCTTTATGAATACGAAGACTAATGTAAAGAATATAGTAATAGGCGGTCTTTTGACTGCGATGGCTATTTTAATTACTTTATTATTTGCAGGAACGCCACTTATGATTGTAATACCGCCTGGATTTACGGCTACTATTGCATCCCATCTGCCTAGCATGCTAGCAATGGCTATAAGCCCAGGGGTTGCCATCATGGTTGGAATTGGATCTGCTATTGGCTTTGCCTTGAAAGTTAATATTATGGTAGGGGCCAGGGCTTTTGTTCACGCTATCTTCGGAGGGATAGACTGGTGCTTCTGCCTTTTGGAGTGGATCGGAAACAAGCGTTAGTGATTACGAGCATTGGAACGGCTATCCACCATGGAATTGATGCTGTTATTGCCATGGTTGTATACCAATCTCTTATACAGTTTTCTCTACTCACAAAACCTCAATAAAACATCAAAAAAGAAGCCTTTGCAATGAGCTTCTTTTTTTATTACAATTAAATTAACCGTTCTCCAAATTGCTTCTGGGTATTCAAATTGACCAATAAAAAAAGAACTGAAAGGTAGAGATAAATATGCAGCTATTGGAGGAAAAATTAAAAAATCTTCCCAGCCAGCCAGGCGTATATATGATGAAAGATGAGCTGGGAAATATTATATATATAGGAAAAGCAGTGTCTTTAAGAAATAGGGTTAGGCAATACTTTCAATCTTCTAGGAATCATTCCCCTAAACTTCGCGCTATGGTACCCAAGATTAAGGATTTTGAGTATATTTTAACCGATTCCGAGCTGGAAGCTTTAATTTTGGAGTGTAATTTAATTAAAAAGCATAGGCCAAGATACAACGTTCTGTTGAAGGATGATAAACACTATCCATATATTAAAGTTACCACTGAAGAGGATTATCCTAGGGTTTTTCTAACTAGAAAGGTAAAAAAGGATAAAAACCGCTATTTCGGGCCTTATACTGATGCTAAGGCTGTCCGGGAAACGATTGAGCTTATCAAAAAACTTTTTCCTATCAGAAGCTGTAATAAAAATTTGAATAATATCAAAAAAGGAGATAGGCCCTGTCTATATTACCATATAAACCAGTGCCAGGGCCCCTGTATGGGAAATGTCGATAAGGAAGAATATCAAAATATGATAAAGGAAGTTTGCAAATTCTTGGATGGAAGACATGAAGAATTAATAAAAGAACTAAAAGAGCAAATGAAGGAAGCAGCGGATAAGCTTCAATTTGAAAAAGCAGCCATGCTTAGGGATAAGATTGCAGCAGTAGAAAAGGTGATGGAGAAACAAAAGGTTTTATCGACTGATTTTGTTGATCAAGATGTTATTGCAATTGCTCAGGGAAGGAAAAAGAGCATAGTGCAGATGTTCTTTATTAGAAGCGGGAAACTTATAGGCACTGAGCACTTTGGACTGGATGACACAGAGGATACGGATATTAAGGAAGCGCTGAGCTCATTTATCAAGCAGTATTATCTGGTTTCTTCATTTGTACCAAAAGAAATACTGGTGCAAGAAGAGTTTGATGATATCGAAATAATCGAGGATTGGCTTTCCAACAACAAGGGAAGTCGGGTATATTTAAAAGTTCCCCATCGGGGTGAAAAGAAGAAATTAGTAGATATGGCATTGAAAAATGCGGTAGAAACTTTAGAGAACTATGAACAAAAGCTTGTCCGGGAAGAAGCTAGAACCCTAGGAGCTTTGGAGGAGTTAGCCCGGCATCTTGAGCTGGAGGATCCTCCCAGGAGGATTGAGGCCTTCGATATATCTAACATTCAAGGAATAGATTCTGTAGCAGCTATGGTGGTTTTTGAAGATGGCAGGCCTAATATTAGCGAGTATAGGAGATTTAAAATCAAGGGGGTTATAGGGCCTGATGACTATGCGAGTATGCAAGAGGTACTTAAGCGGAGGTTTAAAAGAGGTATAGAGGAAAGAAAAAAACTCCAATCCGAGGGAAAGGATATTAATATTGGGAAGTTTTCCAAGTTTCCAGACTTGATTTTGATAGACGGAGGAAAAGGGCAGTTAAATGCTGCTTTAAAAGTTCTCGATGAATTCGGATTAAGCCATATACCTACTATTAGCTTAGCCGAGAAGTTTGAAGAAATTTATGTAAAAGGTCAAGAGGAGCCCATAATTTTACCTAGAAATAGCAATGGGCTTCAGCTGCTGCAGCGGGTAAGGGATGAGGCCCATAGGTTTGCTATAAGCTACCATAGGAGTTTGCGAAATAGAAATAGCCTCCACTCAGTATTGGAGGACGTCCCCCTAATTGGGCCTAAGCGGAGGGCTGCACTGTTTAAGCATTTTGGAACGCTAGAGGCTATAAAGAACGCCAGTCTGGATGAGCTGCTGCAGGTTGAAGGGATGAATCGCAAGGCGGCAGAAAACCTTCAACGGTATTTTGGAAAAAACATATAGACACAGCAGAAGAGACATTATATACTATATTGTAGTATATAATGCCTCCTTTAAGTTTTATTATTTAGTTGGCATGAGGTGACGTAATTGAGTTATAAATTGATAGCCGTTGATTTAGATGATTCTCTTCTGGGCGACGATCTCAACATTAGTAAGCGCAATAAGGATGCGCTGATGGAAGCTTCGAAAAGAGGGGTAGTAGTCACAATTGCTACGGGTAGGATGTATTGTTCTGCCCTTCCCTATATAGAACAGCTTAAGCTTGATGTACCCGTAATCACCTATCAAGGGGGATTGATAAAAAATACCCTATCCCAAGAGGTGTTGTATCACTGCCCTATCCCCCTGGATATTGCAATGGCTGTTATCGAGAAAAGCGTATCAGATGGTGCTTATCTGCAGGTTTATGTGGATGACAAGTATTATATGGAGGAATACAACGAATATAGTGAATTGTACAGGCTTAATATAGGAGTGGCCGGTACAGCTGTAGGTCCGCTGGATAAGTTTCTTAAAAAGCCTCCGACTAAAATGCTTATAATAGACGAGCCAAGCACAATATTGAAGATGAAAGAAGAGTATAGCAAGCTGTTTAGGGACACTCTTCAGGTTACAATATCTAAACCTAACTATTTGGAGCTTACTAATAAAGACGCTACAAAAGGAAAGGCCTTGGAATATTTAGCCAAGTCTTTAAAAATCGATAGAGAAGAAATTATTGCGATAGGCGACAGTTATAACGATATTCCGATGATAAAATATGCAGGATTAGGTGTCGCTATGGGAAATGCTCACGAGGATGTAAAAAAATGGGCAGACTATGTTACGCTTACAAACAATGAGGATGGGGTAGCTGAAGTCGTCTATAAATTTATTTTAGAGGGAGGCAGATAGATTTGGGCGCCATACCCGTTAGTACTTTAGCTAAAGCATTGAATTTAGAAATAATATACGCTGGAGAATCTGAGAATATTGAGGTCACTACTAGTGATATCAATAGACCAGGCCTGCAGTTTGCTGGATTTTTTGACTATTTTGGCAATGATAGAATACAGGTATTGGGAAAGGCAGAGATGACTTATTTAAAGGAGATGGAGCCAAATAAGAGGAAAGCACGCCTGGAACAATTCTTTAGCTACGATTTTCCATGTCTCATAGTTTCCCGTTCTATGGAGGTGCCGGACTATATAATAGAAGCCGCCAAAAAATACAAAAAGCCCGTCTTGCGCTCATCGCACGTGACTACTAGTTTGGTCCATAAGCTTATCAACTACTTAGATTCTGCTTTAGCCCCTAAAATTACCCGCCATGGAGTGTTGATTGATGTCCATGGAGTAGGGGTTTTTCTAATGGGCGAGAGTGGAATTGGGAAAAGTGAAACCGCATTGGAGTTGGTAAAGAGAGGGCATCGTTTAGTGGCAGATGACGCAGTTGAAATTAAAAAGGTAGCTGAAAACCGCTTGATTGGTGAGGCCCCGGAGTTAATACGACATTTTATGGAGATCAGGGGGATAGGCATAATCGATATTAAGTCGATGTATGGCATAAGCTCTGTTATCAATAATAAACCTTTAGATCTTGTCATCTACCTGGAATTTTGGGATAATAATAAGGAATACGATAGATTAGGACTTACAGAGGAGTATATAGAGATACTTGGAGTTAAGCTACCTAAAATTGTTATACCTGTTAGGCCTGGAAGAAATCTAGCGATTATAGTAGAAGTGGCAGCAAAAAACTGGAGATTAAAAAATATGGGCTATAATGCTGCACAAGAACTAGACAATCGTTTAAATGCCCTTATTCAAAGGAATAAGGATTAAAGATATGTAAGAAATGGAGGAATGTAAGGTGTATGTTGGAGTAGATTTAGGAGGAACTAATATAGCCGCAGGCATAGTAGATGAAAAGGGTAATATTTTACACAAAGGGGAGACTCCTACAGGGGTAGGGCGGCCTTATCAAGAAATTATTAAGGATATGGCTATGTTGATTTTAAGAGTGATAGAGGAAGCTGGCTACAAAAAGGAAGATATTAAGGCCATTGGAATTGGCTCCCCTGGATATGCTGATAAGAAAGCGGGGAAAATTATATTTGCAAATAATCTATTTTGGCGCAATGTTCCAGTAAGGGATGAGCTGCAAAAATACATAAACCTGCCAGTATATATCGACAACGATGCTACGGTAGCCGGGTTAGCCGAATCTGTAGCTGGAGCTTGTCAGGGGGTAGAAAACTCCATAACTATCACATTGGGTACCGGAGTAGGCTCAGGTATTATAATTAATGGAAAGCCGTAAGATCGGAAGAGCACACGTCTGAACTCCAGTCACAACGCTTAATCTCGT
>CALGOY010000108.1 GCA_937960725.1 uncultured Bacillota bacterium | reverse complement strand
GCGACCACCGAGATCTACACTCTTTCCCTACACGACGCTCTTCCGATCTTGGCATGGGAGGTCATAAAGCAGGGGACTTAGCTAGCCGGATGGTAGTGGAAAATATATTAAAATATTACGAAGATAGAAAGGCCAGCTTTACTTCAAAAGGAGAGGTAGCTAATTTTATATGCGAAGCTATTTTAAGGGCCAATTCTAAAGTTTTTAATTACTCGAAAACGGGCGAAGAATACCATGGAATGGGAACCACGCTAACCCTTGCATATTTTTATCACAATCACCTATTTATAGGGCATGTAGGGGATAGCCGAGGCTATCTGGTTAGGGATGGCCAGGTAAAGCAACTTACTCGGGATCATTCTTTGGTTCAAGAACTGCTAGAAAACGGAACTATTACTCAGGAACAGGTAGAAAATCATCCCCGTAAAAATATAATTACAAGGGCTTTAGGGACAGATGATAATGTCGACGTTGATTGCTATGAGATCGATCTTAAGGATGGCGATATACTGATACTGTGTACTGATGGTTTGACCCGGCACGTAAATTTAAGCGAAAATTCTAAATTGTTTGCATCAGGAATTTCTATGGCAGAGATTGCAACTATTTTAGGTCAAAAAGCCTTAGAAGATGGGGGGACAGATAATATAACTGTTGTAGCAACCCAATACTCTGATGGGATGAAAGAGAGGTGAGGGCATTGCTGGGCAAGGTTCTCGGAGATAGATATGAGCTGATCGAAAAAATAGGCTGCGGTGGCATGGCGATAGTGTATAAGGCAAAGTGCCGATTGCTAAAGCGCTATGTTGCTGTTAAAATACTTAGGCCCGAGCTAGTAGAAGATGAGGAATTCATTTACCGCTTTAAAAGGGAGTCCCAAGCAGCAGCAAGCCTCTCTCATCATAATATAGTAAATATATATGATGTAGGGCAAGAAGGCGATATTTATTATATAGTGATGGAGTATATAGATGGAAAAACTTTAAAGGAATACATTCGCGAAAAGAAATGCCTCAGCCATGAAGAAACAGTAAAAATAGCGATACAGATTGCTTCCGCTTTAGCTCACGCTCATAAAAATAATATTGTACACCGGGATATCAAGCCCCAAAATATTTTACTGAAGGCCGATGGCACTGCAAAGGTAACTGATTTTGGAATTGCAAGGGCAGTCACTTCCTCTACCATCACTGTGGCCGGGGCTAATATAGTTGGTTCAGTACATTATTTTTCACCGGAGCAGGCCAGGGGCGGCTATATAGATGCTAAATCAGATTTATACTCCTTGGGGATTGTAATGTATGAAATGGCCACCGGGGTGGTTCCTTTTGAAGGGGACAGCGTTATATCTGTGGCGCTCAAACATATACAGGAAAAAGTAAAACCACCGGGGGAATTCAACCCCGATATTCCACGAAGCCTTCAGGATATAATTGAAAAAGCTATCGAAAAGGATCAAAACAAAAGATATCAAAGCGCCGAAGAGATGATTCAGGATTTGAAGCGGAGCCTAAAAGAGCCCGACGGAGATTTTGTAGTTAAGCATTTCGATAGCGATGAGCCGACTCAGATATTAAAGCCTATAGAGTTGCTCGACGAAGTTAAAAATACGGAAAAAGCCCTTGATGAAGATGCAGAAGATCTAGGAGATAATAATAAAAAAAGATGGCTTAAAGGTTTCCTATTAGTTGCTCCTTTTATTATAATTATGCTTATAGCTTTATATGTTGGTAATTTGATTTATAAGAACAACTTTGGGTATGAGGAAGTTCCTGTTCCCAACATAGAAGGATTTTCCCAAGATGAAGCGAATAAAATTTTAAGAGAGAACAACTTATTTTTAGAAGTTAGAGGAAGTAAGAATGATAATGAAATAGAGGAAGGCTATATAATTTCCCAAGAACCAAAAGGCGGGATGTATGTTAAGCCGCACAGTACGGTTAAAGTAGTTGTTAGCTTAGGACCGGAGCTGGTGGAAGTTCCTAATGTGGTAGGAAAACCGAAAAGAGATGCGGAGATTGAACTGGAGAATCAAGGCCTTACTATTGGTGAGCCAGAGTATGAATATAGTGAATATCCTAGCGGTACGGTTATTAGACAATCAATTTCTCCTACAATCCAAGTTTTGAAAGGGGAAAAGATAGTTCTAACTATTAGCAAAGGCCCAGAGGATAATATTGTAAGGGTCGGGAATTACGTCGGCCAGCATTTAGATATGGTATCCCAATTAATCCAAGGAGATAGATTGAAGATGGGAGAGATAAAAGAGGAATATAGTGAAGAATACAGCAAGGGCACGGTCATACGCCAGAATCCAGCTCCAGGTAGTACTGTATCTGAATATAGGGAAATCGATCTGGTAGTAAGCGCTGGACCTACTCCCAGCTATCCAAAAGAGATCAAGATAGATCTGACTGGCATAGAGAATAAGAAAATCGTCAACATTCAAGTGGTGAAGACTCAGAATGGCAAGCAAACAGAGGAATATAACAGATTTCATGCAGTTGAGGAAGGAGAAGTTACAGTGCGGCTTGAAGGCAAAGGAAGTGCTAAATATGATATATATATAGATGGTAC
>CALGOY010000107.1 GCA_937960725.1 uncultured Bacillota bacterium | reverse complement strand
ATTTTTAGTAAAAAAATGTTGAAAAATATATCAGTATATGGTACAATTTCCGAAGTAAAGATATTTTTAAGCCGGTACAGAGATGCCGACAAGATATCTTTTAAATCTATAAGTATATATATTGCTATATATATTTATATATTTAGAAGGATAATCTTGTCTGCATGTGCGGCAAGATTTTTTTTTGTATAAAACACTGCTAAAAATTTCACTATATTAATTGAGGAGAGATGATGATATGTCAAAAAACGAAAGAGTAATTGGCTACCTTCCCGACGAAACGCCGTCGTTTTGGAAACTACTACTTTATGCGCTGCAGCAGGTTATAGTAATGTTTCCGGCTACAGTAGCCGTTGCAATTATTACAGGATTTCATATTTCCACAACAATTTTCGCCAGCGGTCTTGCTACTATTGTATTTTTGCTCGTTACTGGAAGGCAAATTCCTCTATACTATGGTTCTAGTTTTTCCTACGTTGCTGCAATTGCTGGATTAATGAGTTCCGAAGCTTTGGCAGGACTTCCTCTTAATGATAAAATATCGATAGCACAGTTTGGTATTATCATGTCTGGTTTTGTATCTATAGCTGCCGGGCTTATCGTTAGACGATTTGGGCAGGATTCGATTGAAAAGATCCTTCCAGCGTCCATAACAGGTCCTATCGCAATGGTAATAGGCCTTACCCTTGCAGGCAACGCTATGAGCGATGCTGCTTCTATCACAATTGATGCAGCAGGAACCCTTGCAGTTCCCGAAGCTCAGGCGGATTTCGCCCGTAATATGGCCTGGATCGTATCCCTTGCTACACTACTTTCCACAATCCTATTTTCAGTGCATTTAAAAGGTTTTCTCGGGCAAATCCCTCTATTACTCGGGCCTATCGTCGGCTGTTTAACTGCATATATTATTAAGATTACGACAGGAGTCAACCTTTTCAAAATTTTGCCCGAAACAGCTAATACTGGTTTTTTTGCCCTACCTATCTTTACATTTCCAAAGCCGTCGTGGATGGCAGTTGCGGCTATTATGCCCATAGCCATAGCAACCATCCCCGAGTCAACCGCTCATATATATCAGCTTGATATATATGTTAACAATCTAGCAAAGAGAAATGGGAGTAACAAGAGATATAATATTGCAGAAAAGCTGGGCTTAAACTTAATCGGTGATGGTATAGGTGACATTGTTGCCGGGTTTATTGGAGGCCCTGCTGGCACCAACTACGGAGAAAACATAAGCGCTATGGCGATAACAAAAGTGTTTTCTGTACCGGTTCTCATCGCTGCTTCAATAATCGCTATGATAATTGCCTGCTTTACTCCTCTCATAAACGCCATTTATTCTATACCCACCGCAGTTATAGGGGGGTTGGAGGTTTACCTGTTTGGAGCAATAGCAGCCCAGGGTGTTGCTATCATGGTTGAGAAGAAAGTAGATCTATTCAGCTCTAAGAATATAGCAATAATCGCAACAATCATGATTATCGGTCTAGGGGGCCAATATGCCTTCGATGGCAACATCCCATTTTTCGGAATAGAGGTCCCAAGCGTTGCTGGCGCAGCAATATTTGGAATCATTCTCAATCTTATTTTAAGCATAGGTGAAAAAAAGAATAACAAATAATAGTACAGATAAAAATAAAAAAACCGTCGTCGAAGATATTGATTTGACTTTGACGACGGTTTTTGTCTTAGCTATCTTTTTGCTGCATTTGCTCCGGCTACATATCCTGAGGACCAGGCCCACTGGAGATTAAATCCTCCACAATCCCCATCGATATCAATGATCTCTCCTGCAAAAAACAATCCTTTTATCTTCTTAGATTCCATAGTCCTTTGGTCAATCTCCCGGCTATCTACTCCTCCAGCCGTAACCTGGGCGCTGGGCCAGGACTTTGTCCCGGTAACTACCAATCTCCAGTCTGTAAGAATGGATGCTATTTGCCTCCGCTCTTGAGCCGAAATGTTGGCCACAGGCAATCTAGGATTTCTTATGCCCGCCTGCTTTAAGATAACGTTTATAAGCCGCTTATTAATAAGCCCAACCAAGCTGAACTCAACTGTCTTTTGCGGACCATACTCGAATCTCCTTCGAAGCATCTGATCGAGTTCTTCTAGATTCATAGTATCTATTATCGATATCTTAAGTATAGCTTCTTTGCCTCTATAGATAAGCTCCGCCGCTTTTCTGCTTAACTGAAATACTGGAGGGCCGGAAACTCCATAATCAGCAAAAAGAATATCTCCTCTCTCCCTGCCTAGTCTCTTATTACCTGAAATTAACTCTACAGTTCCAACCGTCTTAACCCCTTTTATCTGATGAAAAAAATTTCCCTCAAGCTTCAATTGCACCAATCCAGGAAATATATCTATGATGGTATGACCTAACTTTTTTACTAAATCATAGCCATTGCCATCTGATCCAGTCGAGGGCTTTGCCTTTCCTCCCATAGCAACAACCACTCTATCCGCAGATACTGCTAAGCCCTGTTCGGTAGAAATTCTAAACTTATCTCCTATCCTCTCGATATTATTTACAAAAGCGTCGCATATAACTTCTACCCCTGTCCGCTCCAGCTCATATCTCAACACATCCAATACGCTGGAAGCCTGATCTGACATAGGAAATACCCTTCCCCCATCTTCCACTTTAGGAGCTATTCCCAATCTCTCAAAGAAGTTAATGGTTTGTTCTACATTGAACTGGGATAGGGCGCTATATACAAACTTAGGATTCTGTCCATGATAATGCTTGACATCTCCAGCATGGATATTGGTATAATTGCATCGGCCATTGCCCGTAACTAGAATCTTTTTTCCAATCCTCGGATTTCGCTCTAAAATAACTACATCTGCTCCATGACGCCTTGCAGATATAGCCGCCATCATGCCGGCAGCTCCACCACCTATAACCGCAACCTGGTAATTTTTATCTTGTGCCATAGCTGTTCACCCTTATTAACAAATTATATTGCCTAAACTATATTGTTCTAAACTTATCTAACTGCTTTTTAACTTCATATAATTATATCATAAACTCTCCCAACATAAACGACAAAATAAAAGATGGCACGAATTCGTGCCATCTTTTATTTTATTTCAATTAATCATCCTCTTCATCATCTTCTTCAAGAGTTCTTAATTTAGGCCTCTTGCAGCGTTTTCGTTCCTCTTCCTCCTGAATATCCTCTAGCTGTGGAGGGAACAGGGGCAGTCTGAAGAATTCGTCGCATATATTCTCTGCAAATTCTTCACAAGGAGGAATATCGCAGAAGCCAAATGCTGGAACAAGAAGTTCTACTTTAGCTACAATCTTTAATATAACGGTAATGCATATATCCAGCTTAAATCTAAAAGATTCTCCAGGAATAAAATCCCCTGAAACACACACGGCATTTACTATGCTTTCCAATTTGAATGGAATAACTGACTCATCTGGTACAAATAGAATTACATCCTTAGGTATTGTAATAACTGCTCTGCCGGATCCCTGCTTACCCTTGCAATCTTCAAATACCACTTCTACAGGTATTTCCACCTTGGTGCGTACCCTTGCAAAATTAGGTCTATCCTCTAGCCGCTCTATTATAGTTCCTACCAGTCTGCCTTTTATAGTAGTGCTTCTACAGCTGATAAAAGTAAGAGGAGCTTGAAAGCTGCCGCCGCTTACATCGGTTAAAGTCACTTTCACATCATCCAATGTCTCTTGCTGGAGACAAGAATCGTATACTTTATTAACCTGTATACAAACTTTCTCCTTTATTTTCTTGAGGCCCTCAAAACCTATTCTGCCAGGTCGCTGCTCATTGCCTTCATTCTTATAAGAATAGAAAGACATCCATTTTACCCCCTTTTACAAAATCGTCTTTTGGAGATACATTAACATTTCTCCTATTGCATATTATGTCATTATAGGGATAAGTGTGATTATCCTTAATATATTTTTATAAGTTGGGGGT
>CALGOY010000106.1 GCA_937960725.1 uncultured Bacillota bacterium | reverse complement strand
ATTCATTGAAGAACTCGAAGTTGCTGGAATAAACGATGTTATAGCTGAGAATCAGAGGCAGCTAGATGCATGGCTAGCTGAACAAAACAATTAATGTAACAAGTAAAAATCAAGCGAGTTGCTGCAGATGGGAATTAATCCTAAACTTCGCAGCAACTCCTTGTTATTAGTAAAAGGAGGTCCCCATGATATTTTTGAATGAAAAACACAAAAAGATTCGCTGGAAGCAATTTATACCATTCTATATCCTTGCATTACCTGGGCTTATTTACATGATATGCAACAACTATTTTCCGATGTTTGGAATTATAATTGCGTTTAAAAAATTAGATTTCTCAAAAGGAATTTTAAATAGCGAATGGGCTGGGCTAAGTAATTTTAAGTTTCTGTTTGAAAGCAGTGCTGCATATATAATAGTTAGAAATACTGTATTATATAACCTGGCATTTATTATTCTAGGAAATGTATTGGCGATTGCTTGTGCGATTTTAATTAATGAAATACGCAATAAATATTTTACGCGCTTCTATCAAAGCGTAATTCTACTTCCTTATCTCATGAGCTGGGTAGTTGTCAGCAATTTGGTTTTTGCTTTTCTTTCGGCGGACAATGGATTGATAAATAATTCCGTTTTAAAACCTCTCGGATTAAATCTCATTAACTGGTATAATACTGCAAGTTATTGGCCTTTTATATTGATTGGAGTTTATCTATGGAAGTCTACGGGATATTCGATGATTATCTATTTAGCCAGCATTGTAGGAATTAACCGTGATTATTATGAAGCGGCTATGATAGATGGAGCTACAAAATGGCAGCAGATCAAGTATATTACTCTTCCTTTCTTAGTACCAACAGTAATTACTCTAGTGACACTGGCTATAGGACATATTTTCAACTCTGATTTCGGATTGTTTTATCAAGTGCCCAGAAACACAGGTACTTTGTACAAAGTTACGCAGACTATTGATGTTTATGTTTATAATGCATTAATGAAAAACAATAATTATGGTATGTCAAGTGCTGCCAGCGTGTTCCAGAGCATCGTAGGTTTTACAATGGTAATGATTACAAATGCTTTTATTAGAAAATATAGTCGTGAAAATGCAATATTCTAAAAGAAAGGGTTTGATATATGAAGAGTAGAGAAGATATGATATGGCAGGCCTTATCACATTTTGTGTTAGTATTGCTTAGTTTTTTTGCATTAGTTCCATTCGTGCTTCTTTTTGTTGCATCATTTACAGACAACAAGTGGGCAATAGCCAACGGTTTTAGTTTTTTTCCCGAAGTTTGGAGCCTTGATGCATATAGGTTTATTGCTCAAGAAATAGATACTTTAGGAAGAGCATACCTAATGAGCATATTTGTAACTGCATTAGGTACAATTGGAAGTGTTTTTGTTACTGCTGGATTTGCTTATGCCTTAGCTAACCGTGAACTTCCTGGTAACAGATTATTAAACTTTTTATGTATTTTTACCATGCTATTTAATGGAGGTATTGTAGCTAGCTATTATTGTTGGGTTTCAATATTTAAAATAAGGGATACCTTATGGGCATTGATTTTACCTAATCTATTCATGAGGGCATTTAATGTTATACTTGTAAGAAATTACTTCACAAATAATATACCTTCATCTATAATAGAATCAGCAAGAATTGAGGGGGCTAGTGAATTTCGAATATATAGGCAGATCGTCTTACCACTATCTCTACCGATTATTGCAACGATCGGGGTAATGATAGGAATTGCATATTGGAACGATTGGATCAATGGACTCTACTACTTAACACACCGAAAAGGCAGAAAGCTATTCACCATACAGCTAGTACTTAATAATATCAATGAAAATATAAGATTTTTAAGTGCAAACACAACCTCATCTGCACTTAGCGCCATAGAATTGCCTTCAGTAACAATACGGATGGCTATTTCAGCTATTGGAATTCTGCCAATTATAATAGCCTATCCTTTTTTCCAAAAATATTTTGTCAAAGGTATAACCCTAGGAGGAGTGAAGGGTTGATATGAATAACAAAATAAAAGTAGCAGTTGTCACTCTTGGGGATTCTCGTAAGGAATTTTTTTTAAGCCGCATAAACATTGTAAATGATGAGTTGCAGAAGCTAAAGGAAACCCTAGGTGAAAAATATGACTTGTATATGCCTGATATTGTGTATGATATTGAAGAGGGACAAATGGCTTCTGATGAAATTATTAAGAGGGGAATTAAATCCGTTATAATACATATTCCTATATGGGGATCGCCAAATTTAGCCCTCAGAATAGCTTATAGTACCGATCTTCCAGTGTTGCTTTTAGGCAATAAGAGGCCCGATAGCTCTAGCATAGTCTGTTTACTTGCAGTCGCTGGTATGCTCGAGCAAAGCGGGAAGAAGTGCATAAGGGTTGCTGGAGATATAAGAGATGAAGCCGTATACAAAAAAGTTGAAAATTTTATCGCAGCTTGCAATTTGGTAGATGTTATCTCCCGAAGCAGTTTCGGTTTAATCGGGGGACGAAGCATTGGTATTGGAACAACTGTAGCAGACCCATCTCAATGGCAGAAAATTTTCGGTACCGAATTTGACCATTGCGATCAATATGAAGTTGTCTATCGCGCTAAGCAAATATCACAGGAACGGGTACAAAAGCATTTAAATTGGTTGAAAAGCAACATTCCTAATATAGAATTTGGCGGCTTGTTTACAGAGGATAGTCTGGAAAGACAGGTAAGAAGTTATTTAGCACTGAAGGACATAGTCCATGATAGGAAATACACATTTTTAGGCTTGAAATGCCAGCAGGAGCTAAGCGACTACTTTGCTCTTCAATGCATAAGCGTTGCTCTGCTTAATAACAATTACGATGCCGATGGCCCCAAAGAGGTTATACCGACTGCTTGTGAAAGCGACTGTGATGGGGCTATGACTATGAAATTGCTTTCTATTTGCAGTGGTAATCAGCCGACCAATCTAGTTGATATTAAGTTTTTCGATAAGGATAAGAAAGAATTTATATTAGCCAATTGTGGTAGCATTGCGTTTTACTTTGCTGATCCAGAAGATCCCTGTAAGGCAATGGACAAGCTATCGCTGCTTCCCCATGTATTTGGAAAAGCCGGTGGAGCTGCTGTACAGATGATCGCAAAAGAGGGACCAGTCACTTTAGCTAGGTTATTTCGCAAGGATGGGAAATATGTACTGGGCTGCTTCGAAGGAGAATTAGAGATGAGACCCATTGAAGAATTAAGAAAAACCACCTGGTGTTACCCCCATGAATTTGTAAAAGCAGATATAGATTACGATAAGTTTTTTCACACAATGAATTCAAACCACCTGCATACTGTATATGGCAGTTACTCCGAGGTACTTAAATTATTTTGCGATATGAAAGGCATTGAATTTATTTGCTATAATAATAAATAGCTATTATCTATAAATTAATATTTAGGAATGGGAGTATATCAATGTCGAAAAAAGTTGCAGTCTTAGTAGAGCAACAATTTCATGATACTGAGCTTTGGATTTCATATTACAGAATGCTGGAAGCTGGCTTTGAAGTTACTCTTGGAGATGCTGCAAAGTTTGAAATGTCAGCAAGTGAAGCTAAGGAATTGAAGTGGGATGCCATCATTGCTCCCGGTGGCTGAGGGATTGGTATTTATTTTTGAAGCGTTTGATTTAAAAATAGCTGCAACAACTAAAAACATTCTTTTGATCAAAGATGGAGGTAAAGAAAATGCAAGGTATCCAAGAAGTCTATGAGTTTTTAAAAAAATGTGGAACATATTATTTGGCTACAGTAGAAGGAGATCAGCCAAGGGTCAGGCCCTTTGGCACAGTGGATATTTTTGAAGGTAAACTTTATATCCAGACGGGTAAGGTTAAAAATGTATCTAAACAGCTTCAGGCAAATCCAAAAGCGGAGATCTGTGCTTATGCTGATGGAAAGTGGTTG